>JAABRW010000455.1 GCA_011390695.1 Desulfotignum sp. | reverse complement strand
CCATCCATGCAACCCAACGGTATCCCTGGGCCAGGGCTTTGCTGCTCCAGCAGATCGGCCTGGGATATATCGCGGGTTATGCCAACTTCAAAAATGGAATGTCTGCCTGCCGGAATGCCGTGCTGATGGCACAGCAGATCGATGATCAGACCATTGCCCTCAATGCCCTGATCATCATAACCTATGCATATGTCCAAACCGGAGACTTGGCCCTGGCCAGCCAGACCCTCGACCGGATCAGCCGGATGACCCGTGAAAGATTGAACCCGGAATACCGGGCATTGAAACGCATTGTTGACATCAATTTTGCACTGCAGACCCGACAATTCGAAAAAGCCCGCCACCTTCTGGAACTGTCTGAAACCGATATTGATACCTTTGGCCTGATTTTTCTCTATCCGGGCTTTGTGGAAGTCAAGGCCCTGTATTTTGTCTACACCGGGCAATTTGCGGATGCCCGCGGCCTGGCGGACCACTTGAACGATTTTGCCGTTCTGGAGGGAAACAATTTCTACACGGGTCTTTCCCATCGGATCAATGCTTTTTCCTATTTTCATGAACACAGGTATGCCAGGGCCAAAACCTGCATTCACCTGGCACTCAAAGAGTTTGATCCGGAAAAAAAAGGCCGTATCCAGCATTTTCTCACCCGGCACCTGGCCGGCATGATTCATTTTGAAATTAATGATCTGGACCAGGCAGAAACTGATTTTATAGATGTTCTCGAATTTTTTAAAACCACTGCCTTTGACCTCATTCATACCGAAGCCTGCCTGGGCCTGGGCTTGACACTCTGGAAGCGCGGTCAAAAAACTGCGGGCCTGACGATGATGGAAAAAGGCCTGGAAAAAGCGATGGCCGGCCGGCACCTGTTTTTTCCCACGGCAGCCCCCCTGATGATCGCATCCTGTCTGGTAATTCATGCCGCATCAGGGGGGAAAATATCCGACGCCGCCTACCGGAAATCACTGATGGCTGCCTGCCCGCCCCGAATAATTCAAACAGCAATGGATGACGTTCTGGCCGTATGGCATCCCCGGGACAAAGCAACCGCAGTGCGCCGGTTGCGCCCGATTTACAACGCCCTGCTGCCCTTGTTGAAAATCAACACCCTGGGACATTTTGAACTCTATCTCGGGTCGGACCCCCTGGACAAGGACCGGTTTGGCGGACAGAAGCCGTTAATGCTGCTCAAATCTCTGGTGCTCAGAGGATTGCAGGATATTCCCAAAGAGATCCTGGTGAACGACCTGTGGCCGGATACCGCAGCAGCGGCCGGGGAAAAAAACTTCAAGACCAATCTGCACCGGGTTCGCAAAGCACTGGAGCCTGTCCCCCATGCTGTCTTCGGTTATTCCTATATCCGCCAGAAAGCCGGGCTTGTTTCTCTGGATCCGGACCTGGTCTGCCTGGATACCGGACTGTTCACGGCTTATACGGAGACCGCCGGCCGTCATGAAGCAGCCATGCGTTATGAACAGGCCCTTGCATATTATGACAAGGCTTTGTTGTTATACCGGGGTGATTTTTTTGCAGACGATCTTTACCTGGAACAGGTGGCGCAGAAAAGGGAATATTTCAGGCTGAAATATCTGGAACTGCTGCCCAAAAAAGCCCGGCTGCTCGAAGAGCTGGACCGGGTGGAAACCGCTGTTGACGTCTGGCACCGGCTCCTGGAACAAGACCCCTACTCTGAAAGGGCCTGCCGCAATCTGATGATTCTTTATGCCGATGCCGGCCGGCGTCAGGCAGCCGTAGATCTGTTCAACCGCTTCCGGGACCAGCTGGAAAAGGACCTTGGTGCCGGGCCGGAAAAACAAACCCTGCATATACTTTCCATGATATCCTGAAACCCGTGTACGGACCCTGCCCTGGAGGATCTTTTTTGCTTTGAAGGACCGTTTGCCAGTGTCAGGGCGCCAGTTGTTCCAGCGCCTGAATCAGAACGCCCAGATCCGGGCGGACATTGATGTCTTCCAGGTGAATGAACCGGATAATTCCGGTCTTGTCAATGATAAACACCGCCCGTTCAGACATCCCGTCCGAACGGAGCACCCCGTATGCATCACTGACCTTTCCATGGGGCCAGAAATCCGAGACCACGTCAAACCAGACACCGCCCATTTCCCGAATCCAGGCATGCTGGCTGGGCAGATTGTCACAACTGATGCCGATCACAACGGTATCCAGATTTTCAAAAAGCTCCCGGGCAATATGGTACCCCGGCCATTGATCCGAACATACCGGGGTCCAGGCGGCCGGTACAAAGGTGAGCATCACATGCCGGCTGCCCCGGTATTCAGACAGACGGATTCTCTTTCCGGAAATGGCGGGCAGATCAAAATCCGGGGCAGGGTCCCCCTTCGCCAGTTTCGTTTCACTGTCCAGGGGCGCCATATGCCCGAAGTCAAATATTTTGTCCCCGAAAGCACTGGACCGGCCGGAAGCAGACCCAAAAACCGCCAGCATTCCTATCACACACACACCGATAATCCATACGTTTTTTTTCATGGCTGCAGGGTAATCCCGGATTCCTTTAAAAGGGTTTGCAAAAACTTCTTTACATCTTCGATTTCACCGGACCGGCTGAAGAACAGATCAGTCTTTTCATTTTCCATCAGTCTCAACCCGAAGAAATGGGGGGTATTCACCTCCCCGATCTGTTTGTGCAGCCGGAAATCTTCATCCGGAAAAAGCGGAAATTCTATATCGTATTTTTTTTTAAAAAAAGTGACTTCAAAAGCTGAATTGCCTGCTCCGATCCCCAGAAGTTTTACCCGTTCGCTGAGTCGGGGATCCTGCCGGATCAGGTCAAACAATGCATTCACATTCGCTGCTTCCCGCTGGCAGATGGGACAGTACATGGAAAAAACTTCAACGATCACGACCTGTCCGGAAATCTGCCCAAGGGTAAACCGATCCCGCCCCTGGACCCCGAGATAAACCTGCTGATGAGTTTCTTCGGGTACCGGCAGATCAAAGTCCAGAGACCCGGCCCTCTCACTGCAGATCCCCGGAGGAATGATGCAGACAGCACCGGCGGCTGTCACCAGAATGGCAAGTATTGTGCGCTTCAGCATTCTGCCGGTATTATGTAGGTAATGCATGCCCTTTGTATCCTTTTTCTGTTGCCTGCATATCCAGGTGCAGGGTGGCTGCCATTTCCAGTTTCGGAAAAAAATCCCTGAACAGGTGCCGCAAATCCACCACTTTAATATAGTTATGGCAGTGATCACACCAGCTGACCCGGTATTCTCTTTCCTGATCATTGAAAAAATACCCCTGTTTTTCCATATCCTGATTTCCACAAAACGTACAGCCCATCCGCCGGACCTGCCAGGTGTGATGACAGAAACAGCAGATCAGGTGCCGGGACCCTGTATCATCCAGAAACCCCATACCCGGGGCATTCCCGCAAACCGGGCAGCACCCTTTTTCCATACCAGGCTGCTGAGACAGATGAACCCCCAGCTGTTGGGCAGCGGTTTCAATACCCGGGGCCATGCTCAAATAAATGATCATGGACAAGTGTTCCGCAGGCACACAAATCGCCAGGGCGGTTTTTTCCAGTAGTTCGAGCCGGCTGTCAAGCAGGGCGGAGAACAGGGCATCCAGATCGATCCGGCCATCCTGCACCGCTGTCTTCATGATGGCCGCATCTTCTGCCAGGCGGGGGGCCATTTCCCGGGCCAGGTTACAGATATCCATGAAAAGGGCCACAGCCGCATCCTGGTCAATCCTGAATTCAGAGGGATCGATCAGGGGCAGTGCATTTTTTTTCCGGACTGCCAGCAGGTCCGGATCGCTCTCAATGGGCGGGATGCTGATCTTTTCTTTGCTTTTTTCCTGGGCCGCAAATACCCGGGAATAAAAATCAAGGATGTCTGCATAGGCAGGCCGCACCTGCTTTATGACATCCGCGGTTGTGATCATCTGTGTACTCACGTTCATAAATGGATCCTTTGAATAAGGTGGTTCCTGCCCGGGAAAAAGATTGCTGGTTTCCCGGACAGGAGGGATTGACATCAGATGCGCATCATACGGGTCACAGGTCCCACCATGCGCCGCAGGGCAACCTGGCGGGATATCCCCCGCTGCCGGCTGGCTGCCACGGCATTTCTGGCATACAGGCCCGGATCAAATGCCACCAGATAAATCACATTGGTCACCTCCGGATCCAGCAGTGCAGCCTTGGGAAATTTCTTTTTCACCTTTTGGAGACGTTCGGCTGCATCAGCCAGGATCTTTTTCCGGGTACCGAAGCGCATGGCACCGGTGGGACAGGCGGTGACGCAGGCCGGTGCAAGTCCGTTATGGATCCTGTCGTTACAGAAATCGCATTTGGCCAGGACGCTGTCAGGCCCTTTTCTGGGGATATCATAGGGACAGGAGTAGTTGATCTCTTCAGCATCCAATCTCCGGGTCTGGCGGGTATAGATGATTGCCCCTGTCACGGAATCCCGGTAAATCGCCTGTTCATCAAAGGCGGTTTCCAGACAGGGGGCATCCTCACAGTGCCGGCATTGATCCGGAAAAAAGAGCCATTGCAGTTTGTCATCGATTATTGTTTCATTCATCTTCACCAGTTTATAGGTGGAGAAGGAAAGATTTTCCGGGTTCTGAAATCCACCCCTGTTGGTGGTTTGTTCGGCAGGCAGGTCATGCCACTGTTTGCAAGCCACCTGGCAGGCCCTGCACGCGGTGCAGACGGTTGTATCGATCAAAATTGACATAGTCATGACAGATTCACCTCCTTTAAAGTTTTGTGACATTGACCATAAAGGCCTTGCTTTCCGGGATCCGGGTATTGGGGTCTCCGGAAGGAGGTGTCAGCAGGTTCGCGCTCTCTTCTGCGCCGCTTGCAGGCCATCTCCAGCCGTAATGCCAGGGAATACCCACCTGGTGGACCGTGGCATAGCCGATCTGGAACGGCTTGAACCGCCGGGTGACAATGGCGGTACATTCCAGACTGCCCCGGGCACTGGCCACCTTGACCCGTTCCCCGTTTTCAATACCCCGGAGTGCGGCCAGCTCCTCGCTCATTTCCACAAACACACTGGGCTGCAGCTCCATGAGCCATGCCTGGGGCCGGGTCATCAAACCGGTCTGCCAGTGTTCGGTCACCCGGTATGTGGTCCCCACAAAGGGGAACCGGGGATCGCAGGTGGCATGCCCATCAGCATCGGATCGGTATACCACGGCTGTCGGGTTCATCATCTGGGAGCTGAACATGTTCTTTTCAATGGGACATTCCAGGGGTTCGTAATGTTCCGGAAAGGGACCGTCCGCCAGGCCCGGACCGAAAATCTGGGCATGACCGTGCTTTCTCATGATAAACGGATGCCTTGCATCATCTCTTTTGCTGCCGTCCGGATTTTCAAGGGGATACCAGCCCCCGTCCGGCACATCCCCGATCCACTTCTGGGACACGTATTTTCCGTCTTTGACATCCCCTGCGAATTTGACTACCCAGTCCTTTTTATCCCAAGGCTGTCCCTTGGGATCAACTGACGCCCGGTTATAAATAATCCGGCGGTTGACCGGCCAGCACCAGGCGAATTCCGGATACAGGCCGATGTTGTTTTCAGCGTCCTTTTGTGACCGCCTGGCGGACATGTTGCCTTTTTCCGTATAGGAGTTACAATAGAGCCAGTTGCCCGAGGAGGTGGAGCCATCATCCTGGAGCCAGGCAAAACTGGGAACCAGGGTGCCTTTTTTGCACTGCTTGCCATTGACAGTAACATCTTTTGTAAAAACTCCGTTGATCTCTTTGGCCACCTTGTGGGGGTCATAAGCCCCGTTGCTCTCATAATCCCATTTCAAGTTTACAATCGCATCCGGAAACACACCGCCGGCTGTATATGCTTTTTTAATCCAGTGTCCCAGCTCCAGGATGATATCCCCGTCAGGCCGGCTGTTTCCCAGGGGTTTGGGTCCCTGATACCGCCACTGCATCCAGCGGCCGGAGTTGGTGATGGAACCCTCCTTTTCCACTGACACACTGGCCGGCAGCATAAACACCTCGGTCCGGATCTTTTTGGGTTCCGCACCAGGGCCTTTCCAGAATGATCCGGTTTCATTGTCAAAAATATTGACGTTCACCATCCAGTCGAGATTTTCCATGGCTTTTCTGATCTTGGCTGCATTTGCACCGGAACAGGCAGGGTTCTGCCCCCAGGCAAAAAACCCTTTGATATCTTTCTGATACATGGCATCAAACAGATCAAACCAGGAATACACCTGGTCATCATCCACCTTGGGCAGCCAGTTGAATCCGAACTGGTTGTCCGGAGTGGCAGCATCTCCGAAAAAGGATTTCAGCAAGCTGACCGAATACTTGGGATAATTGGACCACCAGTTGGCAGACAGAGGATCGTTGCTTTCCGGAGTCCATTTGGTGTTATAGGCATCCAGGCTGGTGTTGGAGGCCCGGGGGGTCTTGAGATATCCCGGCCAGATATGCCACAACAGGCAGTGGTCTGTGGATCCCTGGACATTGGATTCTCCTCTCAGGGCATTAACCCCGCCGCCGGCAACCCCCATGTTGCCCAAAAGCAGCTGGATAATCGCCATGGTCCGGATGTTCTGGGTGCCCACCGTATGCTGGGTCCAGCCCATGGCATACATGATCGTGCCGGCTTTTGCCCTGGCACCGGTGGCAGCATAGGTTTTATAGACTGTCAGCAGGTCCTGCTTCGGGGTGCCGGTGACCTGGGAGACCGTATCCAGATCATACCGGCTGAAGTGTTTTTTCAGCAGTTGAAACACACAGCGGTCATGGGAAAGACTTTTGTCCATTCTGGGTACGCCGTCATCATCCATTTCAAAGGCCCAGGCAGACTTGTCATAACGGCCCACCCCCGGTCCTTTATCGTTTTTGCTGTATCCTGAAAACAACCCGTCATCGAACCCGAAAGTTTTGCCCACAATAAACCCGGCATTGGTATAAGCTGCGGTATATTCTTTGTTGTAAAGATCATTTTCCAGAATATACTTGAGCATCCCCCCGAGAAAGGCGATGTCCGTTCCGGAACGTAAGGCTGCGTAAATATCGGCTCTTGCCGATGTCCGTGTAAATCTGGGGTCAACACTGATCAGCTTGGCCCCGTTTTCCATTGCCTGGTTGACATATTTAAAGGAAACCGGATGATTTTCAGCAGCATTGCTGCCCATGATGAGGATGCAGTCGCTGTTTTTGATATCGATCCAGTGGTTTGTCATGGCACCGCGCCCAAACGACTCTGCCAGAGCCGCTACAGTAGCGCTGTGTCAGATCCTGGCCTGGTGTTCGATATAGACCAGGCCCAAAGAGCGCATCAAAGCCTGATACGTCCAGCACTCTTCGTTGTCCAGGGCCGCAGAACCTATGGAAGCGATCTGTGTGGTCCGGTTGACCACCTGGCCTTTGGCATTGACCTTTTCAAAACCGGCATCACGGGTTTTTTTCACCCGGTCGGCGATGGTTTTCAGGGCCCAGTCCCAGGAAACCGACTCCCATTTGTCTGAATAGGGGGCCCGGTACATGGGTTGCTCCAGACGGTTTTCATTTTCAGCCAGCTGCTTGAGGGATGCACCCTTTGAACATAATGATCCCCGGTTGATGACATGATCCGGATCACCTTCAATGTTGATGATCCGACCGTCTCCGCGCTGGCTGGTATGCACGATGGCGCCGCACCCGACCGCACAATAACAGCAGATGGTGGTGGTTTCCCTGGCATACTGTGTTTTGAGCATGCCGGCATAGGATTTGACCGGTTTCAGATCAAATCCCAGGCCGCTGACCGCCGCCCCTGCCGCAGCCACCCCGGAAACCTTGATAAAATCCCTTCGGTTGAGTTTCATCGATCGTACCTCCTTGAGTTGGGTTGGTGTGATACTCCCGCCTGATCATCTGCCCATAGCACAAGGAGGTTACAAAAAGGTAAAAATCGGCTGTGCAATACATCCTGCCAACAAAAAGATGGCGGTTTCCTACAACCGGATGATCTCGGGTGACTGTCCGCAGTGTTCCAGAAATTTCACCAGATCTTCGGATGCAATGGTGGTGGTGGCGGTGTTTTCCAATGGATGAAAATTGAGCAGATCATGTTCCATCAGTTCTTCATCCAGGACAATTTTTACATCATGGTCTTTTATGTTTATGGCGGCAAACGGGGTGACAGCTCCGGGAATCATGCCCAGCACCTCCATGAGCAGGTCGGGTTTGGCAAAAGACATGTTGTTTCCGCCGATTTTTTTGGCCACTTCCTTTATCTTGATGGGCTTGTCCGCCAGGGTCACCACCAGGAACAGATTTTTCTTTTTGTCCTTGAAAAAAAGATTTTTGCTGTGGGCCCCTGCAATACCGCCCTGGTGCAGGGCAGCTTCTTCCACGGTAAAGACAGCAGGGTGTTCATGGTTGGTGTATGCAATGCCGATATCTGACAGCAGGGTGAGCAG
>JAABRW010000454.1 GCA_011390695.1 Desulfotignum sp. | reverse complement strand
GGCATTTTGCAGGTGGCATTGCTGCCGAAGATCACCAGGCCTACGCCGGTGGCATAGGCGGGATTTTTTACTATGTCTTTCAACCCGCCGATTTTGTCGGGTTCACCGATTCTGATGGGAACATTGAAGACCGATTCCGCAATTTCCGTAACACCATCCATGACCACACTCCCGCCGGTGAGAACAAAACCCGCGGGAAAAGCGTTTTCCAGGCCGTTTGAAAAAAGCTCTTTTTTCAGAAGCGAAAATATTTCCTCCACCCGGGGTTCCAGAATTTCCGCCAGAATTGCCTTTGACAGTTTTTTGGGCGCTCTGCCCCCTACGGCAGGTACTTCAATGGTGGCACCGTTGCCTACATGTTCCGGCATACAGGTGCCGTGTTCTATTTTGATTTTTTCCGCTTCAGGCAGGGGTGTCCGCAGGCCGATGGAGATGTCATTGGTCAGGTTGTGCCCCCCCACGGTCAATTCATAAATAAATTTTACATTGTTGTCCCTGAAAAGGGCTATGTCGGTTGTGCCGCCGCCCATATCAGCCACCACACAGCCCAGTTCCTTTTCTTCCGCACTGAGCACGGCCTGGCCGGATGCCAGAGATTCAAGAACAATGTCGCAAACCTCCAGGCCGGCTTTGTTGCAGCATTTTACAATATTCCGGGCAGAGGATACCGCGCCTGTGACAATATGGATTTTGGCCTCCAGGCGGATGGCGGTCATGCCCACAGGATTCTGAATGGATTCCATGTCATCCACAATGAATTCCTGGGGAATGACATGCAGAATTTCCCGGTCCGTGGGAATGGCAACTGCTTTGGCCGCATCAATCACCCGTTCCACATCATTCTGGGTAATTTCCCGGCCTTTGATGGCAATAATGCCATGGCTGTTGAATCCCTTGACATGGTTGCCGGCAATGCCCACATACACCGAGGAGATGTCACAGCCCGCCATAAGTTCCGCTTCCTGGACCGCTTTTTTTATGGAGTCCACGGTGGATTCGATATTGACCACAGATCCTTTGCGCAATCCTGTGGAGGGATGGGACCCTACGCCGATGACATTGATCTCGTCATCCAGCAGTTCCCCGACAACCGCGCAAATTTTGGTTGTTCCAATATCCAGGCCCACAATTATTTTTTCATTTACCTGCAAAATCAAACCCCCTTTTCTAAGTTGCGGTGCAGGGTATCCATGTCTTTTGTTTTGACAAAGACTGTATCAATATCAAACAGGTCCATGGCACAGATGGTTCTCCCGGGTATATTGGCAGTGATGTACCGGCTGATTTTCCGGGCCTTGATCAGTTTTTTGGGGTAATCGTCAAACCCCAGATGAAGGGGTATGAGGCTGTTTTCAGTCATGGGTGCCTGGTTGAAAACATCCGGCACCTGAATGGTGATACCCGTGTGTTCATCCCCTTTAATGGAAACGATGGTATGGGGAATCGGTTTGTGGAGAAGATCCAGAATGGAATTGAACAAAGGGCCCTGGAAAAGATACCGGTCTTCAATCAGGGTAAGATCCAGGCCCGTAATGATTGGCAGCTGTAAAATCTTGTCCTGAACCGGGTCATATTCTTTAAAAGGTTCTCCCTGGATATTGATGAGCATATCTGACAGATTTTCAATACACACAACGGCCAGGGGTTCTTGTTCAACAATGGACACTTCCAGGGTAAAAAACAGGGACCGGTTAACAGAAGCTGCTGCAATCCAGGGATGGGCGGCAATTTTCTTTTCCATGGCAAACAGGTTCACCCCGAAGAAATTGGCAGGTGCCTCAAGGCCGGCAAGGGCCAGTATCTCATCTTTTGACACCCGGTTTTCTCCGGATACGGCAACCTTTTTTATGGCAAAAAAAGGACTTTGCACCACCAGGTCATGGGCAAAAACAGCGGCAAGGCTTAACATACATACCAAGACAGGCAGGGCAGCTATTTTGAAAAACTTGTGTTCTCCGGTTTTCTGCCCGGGTTTCGGGTTTTCAGGATGTTTTTTGTACCGGTTCTGTCTGACTTTTTCATTCATCTGTTTTCCTCCCGTTTCCTGTCACCTTGACTTCTGTTTCAAGCATGATGCCGCAGCAGTCAAACACAGCCTTTTGAATCCGTGTTTTCAGCGCAAGGATGTCTTCGCAGGTGGCGCTGCCGCAATTGACAATATAATTGGCATGTATCTCAGACACACGGGCATCTCCGCAGGATGCACCTTTGCATCCGGCATCCTGGATGAGTTTGCCTGCAGAAAATTTTGGGTCCGGGTTTTTAAAAAAACATCCGGCACTGGGCAGGTGCATGGGCTGGGTGTTTTGTTTGTGTTTTACATTGGCAGCAAAGCGCTGTTGAATCGTTTTTGGATCTCCGGCTGTCAGCGCAAGGCCGGTTCTCAGTATCAGGTGGTTGTCCAGTTCAAGACAGCGGTAGGTGAATACAAGCTCTTGTTTTTTTACTTTTTTTAGAGTCAGGGTATCCAGGTCCAGAATATCCAGACAATGAATTTTTTTGCAGATACCCTGTGAGGCTGTGCCTGCATTCATCATCACCGCCCCCCCCATGGTGCCGGGAATCCCGGCACAAAATTCCAGGCCGGTCAGGCCGTGGGTTGCCGTGTATCTGCACACCGCTGACAGGCGTTCTCCAGCATCTGCCCATACAAGGATGGTGTTATCTGTTCCTTTTTCTGACCGGATTTCAGAAGTAAGATGCGTGGTCACAATAACAAGGCCCCGGATGCCCTGGTCTGACACCAGCAGATTGGAACCGCCCCCCACCACTGTTACCGGCACAGATGTTTTTTTGGCTGCTGCCAGGATTGCCAGCAGTTCCTGCCGGTTTTCCGGTAAAGCCAGCAGGTCTGCCGGTCCCCCCACTTTGAACCGGGTGTATTGTTTCATGGGGACATCTGCGGACACCTGAAATGCTTTTTTTATCTTTTGTATGCCGGAATACAGATTCATGTGATCCTATAAAATCTCCACCAGTTTTTCTCCCAGGGTATAAATGTCGCCGGCCCCCAGGGTAAGAACCATGTCATTGGGTTTGCATTTATGGGTGACCATGGACAAAGCCTGGGTAAAATCCGGGGCATAAGATACGTTTTTGTGCCCATGATCCTGGATGCCCCGGCAGAGAGTTTCAGAGCAAACCCCGTCAATGGGAACCTCACTGGCTGCATAGATTGGTACCAGGATCAGGATGTCGGACTGGTAAAAAGCACGGACAAATTCGTTGAACAATGCCCGGGTCCGGGTATATCTGTGGGGCTGGAATACGACCACCAGGCGCTTGTCCGGATAGCTTTCCCGCACCGCCTCCAGTGTGGCTAAAATTTCGGTGGGGTGGTGGCCATAATCGTCCATCACCATTATCCCTTTTTTTTCTCCTTTAATTTCCAGACGGCGCTTGACCCCTTTTATCTGTTCTAAGGCCTGTTTGATAATATCAAAGCCGATTTTCAACTCCAGGGCAGTGGCGATACCTGCCAAAGCATTCAAAATGTTGTGCTGTCCGGCAATGTTGAGAACAATTTCCCCAAGGTCCCGGGTTTGTTGGCAGACCATGAAATGGCTTTTGCCATTTATGAAGCGGATATCTTTGGCCCGCAGGTCTGCCTGGGCTGCCATGCCGAAGGTGGTGTGGCGGACAGTAACCCTGGGCAGGATATCCTGGATATGTTGATTGTCCAGACACAGAATGGCCAGGCCGTAAAACGGCACCGAGTTTATGAACTGGACAAATTTGTCCTTGATATCTTCAATATCTTTGTAAAAATCCAGATGCTCCAGATCAATATTGGTTACTGCAGCAATGGCCGGGGAGTATTTGAGAAACGAGCCATCACTTTCATCTGCTTCTGCCACGATAAAATCACCTTGCCCGTGGAGGGCATTGGTGTCCAGGCCCATGAGCAGTCCACCGATCACCACGGTTGGGTCCAGGCCTGCTGTGTTGAGAATCTGGGAAATCATGGCTGTGGTTGAGGTCTTGCCGTGGGCCCCGGACACGGCAATGGCATATTTTATACGCATGAGTTCGGCAAGCATTTCCGCCCTGGGGATGATGGGGATGGACAGTTCTCTGGCTTTTATCACTTCCGGGTTTTCCGGGGAGATGGCAGAAGAGGTGACAATGACATTGGCCCCTTTTACCTGTTTTTTGCTGTGGCCTTTAAAAATCATGGCCCCTTTGTCTGCAAGGCGCTGGGTGATGGCGGACAGTTTCAGGTCAGACCCGGATACGGTATATCCCAGGTTGATGAGCAGTTCTGCAATGCCGCTCATACCGATGCCGCCGATGCCGACAAAATGGATATGGTAGTCAGTCTGGTACATGGGTCAGGTTTCCTTTATGTCTAAAATATGGGCGGCAATGTGGTCTGCTGCCCGGGGTCTTGCCATCTGTTTCATGGCGGCAGCCATCTTTTGCCGCTGGTCAGGGTCGGATTTTAATGCCAGAACTGCCTGTCCCAGGGCATGGCCCGACAATTTATTGTCTGCCATGACAAGGGCTGCGCCTGTGTCTGCCAGAGACCCGGCATTAAAACGCTGGTGGTCATCTGCAGCATGGGGATAGGGTACCAGAATGGCAGGCACCCCCTTGAGAGCCAGCTCGGAAATGGTGCCTGCCCCGGCCCGGCAGATGACGAGATCTGCCTTGTCCATAAGGGCGGGCATGTTGTGAAAAAATGCCTGGACCCTGGTCCTGATTTTCAGGGATTCAAACGCTTTTTTGATGCGGACTTCTTCTGCAGTGCCGGTCTGAAGGATGATGAACAGGTCTTTGGTGCCTGCCAGATCCCGGGCCATATCAATCACAGCCTGGTTGATGCTGGATGCCCCCTGGCTGCCGCCGGTAACCAGAAGAATAAAATCATCTGGTCTGATATCTGAAAGCCATGTTGCTTCCATGTCCTGAACCGGGCCTTTTCCCCTGACAGGATTTCCCACAAATTGGGTTCTGGAATTATGGGCCATGCCCCTGGTGGATGGAAATGATGTGAAAATCTTACCGCAGAAACGGGCCAGCATCCGGTTGGTTATGCCCGGGATGGCGTTCTGTTCCTGAATCGCGGTGGGCACCCTGAGGATCCAGGCAGCCAGCACCACGGCAAAGGAGGAAAATCCGCCAACCCCCAGGACAAAATCGGGTTTGAACCGCAGAATAATGACCATTGCCTGGCACAAAGAGACCAGTACCATGGCAAGACCGTACAGTTTTGAAAAAAGTCCTCTGCCTTTGACCGGGTGTGCACTGATGGATGTATGGTCAAAGCCGTAGCTTTTTAAGGTGGAGACTTCAAAAGGGGTGCTGGTGCCCACAAACAGAATTTTTACCCCGGGCTGCAGTCTCTGGAGGGCCTGGGCCACGGCAATACCCGGAAACAGATGGCCCCCTGTTTTTCCGCCGGCAATGAGTATGTTGCGCCTGGATGTCATGACCGGTTTTTCCTGTCTGTGCGGGTTGATGCCCCGATATTCATTAAAATGCCCATGGCTGCCATGTTGATCACCAGAGATGTGCCGCCGTAACTGATAAACGGAAGGGTGAGGCCTTTGGTGGGAAAAACATTCAAGGCCACGCCGGTATTGATGATGATCTGCAGTCCCAGATACAGGGTAAGGCCGCTTGCAGCAAAGGTTCCGAACAGGGTGTCTGCATTTTTTGCTATGTTGCAGCCCCGGACCAGAATAATGCCGTACAGGCCCAGTATGGCCAGAACGCCTAACAGGCCGAGTTCTTCTCCGATAATGGAAAAAATAAAGTCTGTGTGGGGCTCGGGCAGGTAATGCATTTTCTGCATACCCAGGCCAATGCCCTGGCCGAACAGCCCCCCGGAACCAAAGGCTTTGAGTGAATGGGTAATCTGGTATCCTTCATTATAGGGGGCATCCCAGGGATTCAAAAAAGTCAGAATTCTGGCAAGCCTGTATTCCACTTTGTATACCAGAAAATATATGGCCGGTATTATCAAGGGCAGGGGACATAAAAGATGTATTAATTTCACCCCGGCCACAAACATCATGCCCCAGCAGATCATTCCCAGAACCACAATGGTGCCGAAATCCGGCTGAAAAATAATCAACAGGGAAAAAAGACCGAATATAAGGGCATGGGGAAAAAACCCCACGGAAAAATCTTTGATCATGGGTTGTTTTTTTGCCAGACTGTAAGCCATAAAAAGAATCAGTGCCAGCTTTGCAAATTCCGCAGGTTGAAACCTCAGTATCCCCAGGTCCAGCCATCGGCTGGCCCCGCCCGCCTTGATGCCCAAAGCCGGTACGAGCACTGCGGTCAGAAGACCAAAAGAAACCATAAGAATGAGGTATGCAAGATGTTTATAAAGCCGATAAGGAAAAGATGCTGCCGCAAAAAGCACACACAGGCTGATACCAAAAAATATTAACTGGCGCTGCATGTAGTAGAACAAGGTGTCATGGGCCTGCATGGAAATGGCGGAAGATGCTGAATAGACCATGACAATGCCGATGCAGCAAAGAATCAGTGCAGGAAAAAGCAGGGTTTTTTCCCTGAGAACCGGATGCATGAGGCCGGGGTCATTCATGGTATATCAGCTCCAATTCGGTAACACAGGTAATGAAATCATCGCCCCTTGCCCCATAGTTGTCATACATGTCAAAACTGGCACAGGCAGGGGAGAGCAATACCACTTCCGCGGGCCCGGCAGCATCAAACGCGGTCTTCACCGCTTCTTTCATTCCTGAAACACAAGTGACCCTGCACACCCGGGAAAATACCCGGCCAATATCCCGGGCAGCCTCACCCATGGCAATAATCTGCCCCACTTTGTTTATTACTGCCGGTAAAAGCAGGGTAAAGTCCGTGTCTTTTTTACGGCCGCCGAGGATCAGTACAATGCGGTTTTCAAAGCATTCCAGAGCCCGGACAACAGCATCTGTATTGGTGGCTTTGGAATCATTGTAAAAGCTGACACCTTTGATACTGGTAACAAAAGCCATGCGATGGGGCAGTCCTTTGAAGGCTGTGACAGCAGATGTGACTGCCCGTGGAAGAGCGCCTGCACACAGGCCTGCCAGGGCTGCGGCAGCAATATTTTCCAGATTGTGGGTGCCTGGCAGTTCTTTCAGATTCCGGCAGTCAATCCGCAACGACCGGTCTGAAAATTTTTCCGGCAGGGTCAGGTCGATGGTCTGGTCTGCAATTTTGGCACCCCGGGTGATGCTGTGGTCAGGGTTGGAAGAAAATTCATATACACTTGCCGCCAATCCGGGTTTTGCACAAAAGACATCTGATATGTCGGCGTTGATGATGGCGCTATGTTTTCGGGTCTGGTTTTTACATATGGACCATTTGGACCGGGCATAGTCTGCCATGCTTTCATACCGGTCCAGATGGTCTGGTGCCAAATTCAGCAGAACAGCAATTTCAGGGGTGAAATGTCGGGCCAGGTCCAGTTGAAAACTGGAAATTTCCGCCACCACCACCTGAACCGGCTCCTGGTTCATGAGATACTCCACCAGAGGGGTTCCGATGTTTCCTCCCATGAATGTGGATATGCCGGATGCCGCAAGCATGTCCCGCACCAGGGTGGTGACCGTGGTTTTCCCATTGGTGCCGGTAATGGCCACCATGGGGGTCCTGTTGTATCGGCTGAAAATGTCCAGGTCACCCATAAGGGGTACGCCCAGGGATGCGGCTTCTTGTAAAAAGGGCATGTCCAAAGGTATCCCTGGACTTACCACAATGGCATCTGCCCGGTTGAAGGTGTTCTGGTCATGAAACCCGATCTGGGTGTCAATTCCCAGGCGGTTGAGTGCTTCTGCATTTTTTGCTGCAGCAGGATCAATATCCGTGGCCTTGACAGTGTATCCCTTTGCAGCAAGAAACCGGGCCATGGAAAGACCGGATCTTCCCAGACCGAGAACCAGTGTGTATGATTTTTGGGATACCTGCATGGGTGTTACCTTATCTTTAGTGTGCCCAGTGAAATCAGGGCCAGGGTAATGGAAATGATCCAGAACCTGACAATCACCTTGGATTCGTGCCAGCCTTTGAGTTCAAAATGGTGGTGCAGGGGCGCCATTCTAAAGATGCGTTTTCCCTTGGAAATTTTAAAATAAGACACCTGGATGATCACGGATAATGCTTCTATGACAAACAGTCCCCCCACAATGAGCAGCAGGATTTCCTGTTTCACCACCACGGCAATGGTACCTAAAATGGCCCCTAAAGGGATGGACCCGGAATCCCCCATGAATATCTGGGCCGGGTGGGCATTGAACCATAAGAACCCTAAGCCCGCGCCTGCCAGTATGCCGCAGACCACTGAAAGTTCCCCGGCTGAAGTGATATGGCGCACATGCAGATACTGGGCAAACTGGGTATGACCGGCCACATAAGCAAAAAACATATAGGTGACAGATGCAACGATATAAGGACCGATGGCCAGTCCGTCCAGGCCGTCGGTGAGGTTCACGGCATT
>JAABRW010000453.1 GCA_011390695.1 Desulfotignum sp. | reverse complement strand
GGCCCAGTGCGGTGATATGGTGTGCTGACCCGGCAGCAATGATGCAGGAACGGGATTTTTGGCTTCCAATGCCCCGGAGAACAATCCCTTTTTGGGCATGAATAGTGGAAGAAATGACCCGGCACTGTCCTGCGTCAATTTTACCGCTGCAGCGGATTACCGAATCAATGATTTCATTTTTTACATAAACATTCCCAAAGGTTTCAATGCGGCAGTTATGCAGGTACCGGGCATGAATATCTCCCTGGGACCGGATAACTGTATCGGTTATACCTATGCTGGATGTAATATCGCCCATGGCTTCAATTTTGGCACCCCGGATTTCTGTGGCGGTAATTTTGCCGGCGGTTACCGGATAGGCACCAAAAAGTATCCCGGATATGGACAGGTCTGCATAGGCTTCCAGCGGACCGTATCGCAGATCTGCATCTTCCAGCACATGAATTTTTGGATGAATAAACAATTTGCGGTCCCGGGACAGACCGGGTATCCCGGTTTTTGCTGCAACCACCCCCTGTCCATTCTGGGCGGGCCGGGTGTTGCCGCCACACTGAAAAGTGAAATCCGTTCCCTGTATTTTCCGGCTTTTTTTCCCGAATACATCGGTTTTTAGATAGGTATCAGGGCCGGCGGCCCGGGACATCAGGATTTCTCCCTTGCGCTTTTGTTCGGTGTCGGTCTCATCTGTATCCAGAAAACAGGTGGCCCGGGTATGGCGTATCAGGAGTGTGGAATTATCTGTTTTTGCGGCAGTAAATTCCAGGTCACCGGTTTCCAGGTGTGCCTGGAGTATGGCATCCGGATATATCCCATGGGTGATACCTGCGGAGGCAAGGGTCTGTTTGAGTGTTTCCAGGCTGGTGACAGCCTGGCCTTCTTTGGCGATAATGAGTCTGGCCTCTGTTTTGTCCGGGCTGATGTGTACCTGAATATGGGGAGAGACAATTTCCTGATTTTTTTGCCGGGAACTGTTCAACTCCGCCAGGATCAGTTGTTTTTCCCTCGGGGTCAGCATTCCCATATCCACCATTATATCATCCAGGGCTTTAAGGGGCTGCCTGGCTTCAAACGTTTCTTCCTGTACTTTCTGGGCAATGGCCACATCCCGCTGGGAGGCGAGGTTTTTTTCAATCACTGCTGCGGCAAACTCTCTGTCCAAAGCCTTAATCTGTAAAAACTGCCGCTCATATTCAGATAATGGGACACCGTTTTTTTTTGGGCCCGGGGCAGATGAAACCTGGCCTGGCCGGGAATAAATCTGGCGGCCCATATGTTCCAGAAATGCCTGCTCTTTTAAAACCTCCTGTTTTTGTTTCAGGGTAATTACCTGTGATTCCACCAGGATATCCCCGATTAATTTTTTGATCTTGGCCCGCCGAAATTCTTTTTTCTGGTGCTCCAGGGCTTTGCGGACATCTTCTTTGGTGGCAAACCCTTTTTCAATAGCGATTTTACCGAATTGTTCGCCCAGGTGTTTAATCACATAATATTCCTGGATCAGCTGGAGCAATCCCACCTGGTAACGGGTGGCAAATCCCTGACCCAAAAGCAGGTCTGCATAATCCGGCAAGGGATCCTTTTTTTGGCGCAATGTATACAAGGCTGTGATCTGGCGGTACTGGTCCTGCTGTATGGTACCATATTCCAGGGCGAGCCATGCAAGGGTCGGGATGGTGTTGAAATCGGTCACAGGGCATATTCCATCATTGTTAAAGCAATTACAACGAATAACAGCATAAATAATTGCCTGGAAAATGTAAATGATAAGATTGCGGTCTCTGGCCCCGGCTCACCGAATGCTTTCCATATCCAGATATTTTTCCATATGCTGTTTGAGCCGGTCATAGTCTTTGTCTTTTTCAGCCGCCAGATCGTTTTCCATTACCAGCACAGGGTCCAGGCCGATCATGGAAAACCATTTTCTGGCAATGGCGCCTGAATC
Organism: Desulfotignum sp.; assembly: GCA_011390695.1. The sequence goes on along the minus strand of JAABRW010000453.1, from coordinate 6,538 downwards.
AAAAAATCCATGGAGATAGGTACCTGCCACCTGGCCGCTGGCGGCCAGACACCCGTCTGTTTCCTTTACCAGTATTGCGTTTCTGGAAAGAATGCGGATAAATGGTGCACCTGCTCTTAAATGAGTAGCGCCCATATGTATTTCATAGCCCCGGCCGGTGTGTCCATCCCAGTCAAATTCGCTTAAGGTGGTTGTTTTGGGTGACTGGAGCGTAGTTTCCACCGGCAGCAGTCCCAGCCCCCGGGTTTTGCCAGGGGTGCCTTCCAGTCCTTCCGGGTCTTCTACAACATGTCCCAGCATCTGGTATCCCCCGCATATTCCCAGAACATGCCCCCCGTTTTGAATATAGGATGCCAGGGCTTTTTCAAACCGGGAGGTCACCCATTCCAGATCTTTTCTTGTATTTTTGGTTCCTGGAATGATGACAGCATCAAACCTGTCCATTTCTTCCGGTGAATCAATGAAAACCGTCTGGACGCTCTTTATTCGGGCCAGGGCATGGAAGTCTGTAAAATTGGCGATATGGGGCAGGCGTAAAATAGCTATGGCTGGTAAATTTTTATTTAACTTTTTGAAATTATTGATTTTTTCTATTTCAACCGAATCTTCTGCATCAATTTTAAAATGGGAATACCAGGGCAATACCCCCAGCACGGTTTTGCCGGTTTCCTGTTCAATCCATTTCACTCCCTCTTTGAACAATGCAATGTCGCCCCGGAAACGGTTGATAACAATCCCTTTTACCATATCTTTATAATGATCCGGCAGACAGGCCAGGGTACCGACAATCTGTGCAAATACACCGCCCCGGTGGATATCAGCCGTGAGGATAACGTTGGCATCGGCATATCGGGCCATGGGAAAATTCACAATATCCGTGTCCATGAGATTCACTTCTGCACAGGAGCCGGCCCCTTCCATAACAATGCGGTCAAATCTGGCAGATAGTGCATCAAAGGCATGGCAGGCTTTTTCAAAATAAAAGGCTTTGTGGGTGTGGTAATCCATCGCGGTATGGTTGCCATGGACTTTTCCATTCAGGACCACCTGGGATTGTTTATCTCCAAAAGGTTTCAATAGAATGGGATTCATCTGTACATGGGGTACTGTACGGGCAGCCTCTGCCTGGACAATCTGTGCCCTTCCCATCTCCAGACCCTCCGGGGTAATGCCTGAATTATTGGACATGTTCTGGGCCTTGAACGGTGCCACAGCCTGTCCCTGGTCTGCCAGATACCTGCAGATGCCTGCAGCCACAATACTTTTTCCCACATCTGATCCCGTACCCAGGACAGCAATATGTTTTTTTTTCATTTTTCAATACCCTTGCGGGCGGCAACGCCCTGCTGGAAATAATGTTTGATATCCTGCATTTCAGTAACCAGGTCTGCACGTTGAATCACAGAGGGAAGCGCCCCCCTGCCTGTGATTACCAGTTCCATATCATCGGGTTTCCGGTCAATGAGATCCAGCAGTTCTCTTTCTGAAATGAGATTGTAGGTCACTGCCACATTGCCTTCATCCACGATAACCAGGTCATGTTTGTTGGCTGTCAGGACTTCACACAGCCTGGCATACCCGGCCCTGGCAGCAGCAATTTCATTTTTTGATGGCGCATCTTTGACAAATTTTCCCATGCCGAATTGCTCCACCGTAATATTTTCGAATCTGGACAAGGCCTTTATTTCAGCATAATTTCCCTGTTTGAGAAACTGGCCCACAAACACCAGCAGGCCGGCACCGGCCCCCCGGAGTGCAAGTCCGAGCCCGGCAGTGGTTTTTCCCTTACCCTTTCCTGTGTATACCTGCACATATCCTTTCATTTTGTTTCCTTTAGATTTTTATACTGAAGGGACAGCATATTTATTGGTGTATCCTCTGGGCGTGAACATAAAATCCATGTACTGTATGGATGCACTTGACCCGATGAACAAGACCGTCTGCATCCCCACCTCTGCTGTATCCAGTTGGTCCAGCCGGGTAAAGGCAATTGTCTGGTTGTCCCGCATGGCCCCTGTGACAACCGCCACCGGCGTGCTGCCTTTCCTGTGTTCCATGATCAACTCCCGGGCCCGGCCAAGCTGCCAGTGTCTTTTTTTGCTTTTGGGATTGTACAGAACAATAACAAAATCCGCCATGGCAGCACCGGTCAAGCGCTGTTCTATGGTTTCCCATTTTGTCAGAAGATCACTCAAGGAGATGGCGGCAAAATCATGGGTCAGGGGGGCCCCGGCAAGGGCGGCCCCTGCTGCCAGAGCCGGGATTCCCGGCACGATTTCCAGTTCCAGCCAAGGCAAGGTCCTGTCTTTTGAAATGTTGTCCGCGGGCCGGAAAACCTCGATGTTTTTTTGGCGGCAGATTTCAAACACCAGGCCGGCCATGGCATATATGCCGGGATCTCCCCCGGAGACCAGTGCACAGGAACGGCCGGCAAGAGCTTCCTGGATGGCCATCTCCACCCGGTCCACTTCTTTCATCATGCCCGTGGAAATGGTTTTTTTGTCTGCCGCCAGTGTCTGGATCAACTGGATATAGGTGGTGTATCCGGCAATGCAGTCTGCCTGGGTGATTACCTGCACAGCCCTTTGGGACATGTGTTTTATGTGGCCTGGTCCGGTGCCGACAACAAAGAGCCGGTTGGGTGAAGGGCCACAGCCAGGGTCACATCCTGGTTTTTCTTTTTGGGAAGGACCAGGGTGCCGTTGCTGGATGCCAGTATTGCTGCTGCTTCGCATACGCTTTTTACTCCTAAATGTTTTTCAACCATTGCGGATGGGGTCTGGATGGTTTTTACCGATGCCAGTGCCGGTGTGTCATAAAATTGTACAGGGATCTGTAAATGTGCGGCCAATGCCAGAATGCCCGGTTCATCCTGTTTCACATCTGTTGTGGCCAGGACCGCCACCGCATGCACACTGATGCCGGTTGTGTCCAGGGTTGCCGTAAAAAAATCATGAATCACTTCAAAAGGGGTGTTCCGGTTGCACCCGATGCCCACTGCCAGCACCCCGGGCCGCAGCACCAGGGTTTCACGTGAAACTTTTTGTTTCTGCCAGTCGCACACCACAGTCGGTCCCTGCCCGGAGGCATGGGCGATCAGGTGTGCAGGGATCCAGGGTTCAACCAGGTGCAGTGGATCATGCAGCCGGATGGCGCGGTTCTGGAGAAAGGCCATGTTGATGATTTTGATGGCCTTCGGGGTTTCAATGACCAATCCCAGGTTTTTTGCCAGAACATCGATGGCCGGCAGGTTGTTCACATCCGTTGCCGTGGTGATAACCGGGTCAGCGCTGAGCAGACGGGCAATATGCCGTGTATAATTATTGGCCTGTCCGATATGTCCGGATATCAGACTGATGGCATGCAGCCCTTTGTCATCCAGGACCACAACTGCCGGGTCAGTGAGCTTTGAAACCATAAGCGGGGCCAGTATCCGGACGGCAATGCCGGTGGAAAAAATAAACACATGGCAGTCATATGCGTGAAACTGTTCTGAAACCGCCTCAGACAGCCGCTGAAACACAACTGGTCTGTCACCGGTATCTGTGGGTGTGACTAAATTGCCAGCCCTGCCGCCTGATTCATCTGTTTCAGAAGGGATCTTCTTTTCGTGGAACATGTTTTCAAGGCCGGCGCTGACAAACAGGCGGGCCTGTTTCACATGGACGTATAGCTTCTGCCCCAGTGCTTGGCCATTGGGGGTGATTGCCCAGATAGCCACAGCAGCTTCGGCAAAGGATTTATTCTGTGCCATTGCGGTACCCATGGGAAAATCCGGGATCATACAGCTTTGATGGCACCAGATCCTGGTTTTTCATGCAGGCTGCGACCGCTTTGCCCACAATGATGAGGGCATGCCGGGTGATGGCATATTTTCGGCAGGTCTGGTCCAGATCTTTTATACGGCAATGGACAATTTTTTCTTCCGGGTGGCTCACCTTGTACGCAATGGCGCAGTATGTATTTTCACCGTAGTGTGACTGCAGAATTTTCTGCACCTGCAGCGCATGCCCCATGCTCAGGTAAATGGCCATGGATGCCTGGTGGGCTGCCAAGCTTTCCAGATTTTCCGTATCCGGCACCGGGGTCCGGCCGGAAATCCGGGTTAAAATCAGGGTCTGGGTCAGCTCCGGCAGGGTGTATTCCATGTGCATGGCGGCAGATGCGGCAAAGGCGGCAGTGACACCGGGTATGACCGAAACCGGGATTTCGGCTTTTTCAAGTTTTCGTATCTGTTCAAAAATGGCGCCGTACAGAGAGGGATCCCCTGTGTGCAGGCGGACCACCTGCTTGCCGGCCTGGTAACCGGTGCGGATGGTGTCAATGATCTGGTCAAGATCCATCCCCGCACTGGAGATGGTCTCGGTCCCGGGTCTGACCCAGCAGAGAACGGATTCAGGCACAAGTGATCCGGCAAAGATGACCAGATCTGCGGCAGCAAGCGCTTTCATTGCCTTGACCGTGATCAGGTCAGGGTCTCCCGGCCCGGCGCCAGCAAAAATAACAGGATAATACGATGGTTTCATGGAAATAATCCTTTATGACATGGGTTTGGTGCCGGAAATGATCCACACCGGGTTCAATGATTCAAGCCGGGTTCCGAAAGGCATGGCCCGGGAACGGGATACCTGGACCTGGACCATTCTGGGGGCAAATTGTCTGTTTTCCAGAAAAGTGAACGCACGTTCCATGTTCTGGATCAGCACTGTGTTGATTACGATGATACCTGTTTCCACAATAAAATCACAGGCGGCCTCGAGCACGGTGTCAAGGTTTTTGCCGCCGCCCCCCACAAAGATTCTGTCCGGCACCGGCAGGGTGTGGGCTTCATCAGGAAAATTCCGGGACACCACCTGGATATTGGGGCACCTGAATTTTTTGATGTTATGGATGATGTCCTGTGTCCGTTGCCTGTTTTTTTCAATGGCAAGCACAGATCCTTCTGGAATTGCTAGGGCTGCTTCTACGCTCACAGATCCGGAGCCTGATCCAATATCCCAGAGAACATGGTCTTTTTTCACCAGTTTCAGCCTGGAAAGGCTGATGCTGCGGATTTCAGATTTGGTGATCAAACCTTTGGCATGCTGGAACAGATCATCTTCCATGCCCGGATACGTTTCATGTGAAACATTCGCCGGGAGATCCTTGTTCCGCACCAAAACGACCATGTTGGGATGGGAAAATGTATCAGCCATAACATCTGCATAGGAATGATACCAGGTAATTTTCTGGTCCCGGGTGTATCCGATATTTTCAAGCACACAGAACCCAAAGCCGGAAATATTTTCCCTGATAAGGTTGCGGGCGATAAATCCGGGATCTTTTTTTGGGCTGGTTAAAAAAGCAGCTTTGTTCTCACAGGAAAGATCGGTAAATGAAAACCCCCCCGTGTTTTTGCCATGGAGACTTATGATACGTGCATCGTGCCAGGGTTCCTTGATAGCCGCAAAAGCGGCGGCAACACAGGAAATATTGGAAAGTATCTGGATATGTTTTTTGTCGATGTGGGAGAGCAAAGTGGCGCCGATGCCGTAAAACAAAGGATCGCCTGATGCCAAAACCACCACCTGTCGGGAGACCATCTCGTCTTTGATCCTGCTGATGACATGGTCAATCTGCCGGTCGATGACAATGGTTTCCGCCCTGTGACCGGAAAACAGGTGTAAAATCCGTTTGCCGCCCACAAGTATATCTGCATTTTCAATGATATCCAGCTGCCGAAGGGTCAGATCTTCTTTTCCCTGGCCGATGCCTATAATATATATGGGTTTCATCATACCACCAGATAATAAAGGGTTCCAATAAGCATGATACTGACAACTCTGAAGGCCTGGCCGGATAATAGCAGCTGCAGCCCTATTTTGGGAGAAAAAATTCCCAGGTATCTGGGAAGCTGATGCCGTAAAGCCCGTATGGGAAACGCCAGGATATTGCCCAGCAAAAGTGCCAGCACGGTTTGTTTTATGGTCAAAACACCTGCATCCATGAGTGCCCCTGCAGCGGCAAAACCGGAGGTGAATTCAGCAGCAAAGCTTAATATCACCACGGACAAAGACTCCACAGGCATGATGCTTACGGCCACATACCGGGAAAGGGCGGCGTTCAGCAGGTCAAAAGTCCCATACCAGTGCAAAAGAAAGACCAGGGTATATATGGGCAGCACCCAGATGAAAATATTCACCAGGCGGATGGGCAGCCTGTGACCGATGCCCTGGATTATTTCAGGCAAAGATTTTTTGCCGGGTTCAGGCAAAGGCCCGACACCGTCATGGTCCGTCTTCACCGGTGGTGTTTTTTGCAGATAAAAACGGCCAAAGAGCAGAAAACCGCAGGTTCTCACCAGAACAGCCAGAAAGGTAAGCATAAAATACAGGGCCCCGGCCATACCGGTCAGGGGCAGCACAATGAAAACCGTTGTGGGAAGGTGAAGAAAAAAAGCGGGAAACTGGTTGATATAGTTGGATAAAAACAATTGGATTTTTGAAATTTTTCCCTGGTCATAAAAATCGGCCAGCATGGCGTTGGCAGCAGCACCAGA
>JAABRW010000452.1 GCA_011390695.1 Desulfotignum sp. | reverse complement strand
CATTAGATCATCAAAATTGGGAAACGACCGGGCAGTGATGAAAATCGATCTTATTTTTGGCAATAAAGCCGCACACCGGGCACTACATGATGGCCATCTGCATAACGTCACCTTTTTTCCAAATGGTATAAAAGAAAAACAAAAGAGAGGGCTGCAGCTGCCAGGTAGATGCCGGAAAGCTGGGCCACCGTGTTTCCCGGCCCCAGCCACAACACCCCCGACATTGCGCCTGCCGCCAGAAAAAACTGGGAGATATAGCTTTTCATGAAGATATATGCATGACCGGTTGTGGCTGCGGCAATATCATAAAACCGCTTGTTGAACACCAGCCTGAACAAAGAGGTGCAGAAGGTGATCACCGCCAGCATCAGCAGCATGGATATATTATCCAGGGTTTCCGACAACAGCCCCCGCAACAGCCAGGAAAGGCTGTACAGACAGACAGCCCCTGTATAGATTCTGCCGGCAGGCAGCCGGTCGATGCGGTTTTTGATCAGAATGAACAGCAGCCCGAAAAAAAGGGCTAAAACAACAACCAGCAGGCCCAGTTTCCAATAATTCTGCTGCACGATCAGAAACAGGGAGATCATCCAGAAATGGCAGTTGAACACCCCGTTGAGAGATCCGGCGATGATGATGAACACCATTTCATTTTCGATAAACAGGGCGGTCATCAGCAGGAGTTCACTGAAAAAGGACACCAGGATCAGAACGGTAAGGGAAACCTGTCTGGCCATTCTCTCCCAGGGATACAGGGTGATGACAAATCCCAGGGCGGTGACGGCAATAAAGGCGCAGATCCGGGACAGGGAAAATCCGTTTTTATACAGAAACACCGGAATATAAAAGGGGAACAGCCCGATGAGAAAGGAATGGACCCCTAAAAATGTGTACAGGGTAACTGTCGGCCGGGTCATGTCAGAAGATATCTTTATTGGTGATGTCAAGGGACTCCAGAATGTCGTAAAACCGCTGCAGGTCCTGTTTTTCTCCATACCGGGGGAAATGGTGCATCTTCAGGTAGGGACGGGAATTGACTTCCAGGAAAATGGCACGCTGTTCCGTGTAGGGGATGTGAATCCCTTTTTCAAAAATCGCATCGATTCCCAGGATATTGGCACCGAACCAGGGAGCGATTTTCAAAAACAGGTCCAGGTTATCTTTATGGATGATCCCGGTATCCAGGGTTTCCACAATGCCCCCCGGCGACAGGGCAACCCGGTTATGCAGATAAACCACCTGTCCTTCAGCAGGCACCGAGGCAAAGGTCAGGTGCGATTTTTTCAAGAACCGGGCGGTTTTCCGGTTTTTCTGAATCGGATGCATGACCGGGTACAGCTGCATCTCTTCCCTTTTCCGGTTCTCCCGCTCTATGAGTTCATTGATGGCTGCCTGCCCGTCCCCGACAACAAAAGGCGGATACCGCCGGATCACTGACATGATCTCATCTTTCACCACCACCACCCGGTAATTTCTGCCGGCCAGGTACTGCTCGATCACAGAGCTCGGCCACCATATTTTTACCAGTACTACCGCCTTGAACAGTTCCCGGTAAGTGGTGATGGGAAAATGGCTGCCCCGGGAAAACCCGCTGACATTGGGCTTGACCACCACGGGAAACCCGTACTGTTTGGCAAACCGCAGCGGCTTGACAATTCCATAAAAAATTTCGCCATGGGCATGGGAAGAAACAGGTTGATTTCCACCACATGGAACCGGCCCCGGATCAGGGCGGACAGATTGTCGGCCTTGACCCCCACCCGTGCCATGCGGAACCGGCCGATCTGTTTCATGAACCCCCAGAGGGTCTCCAGCGCAGTGTGATCCAGGTCGTCCGTGATCTCTTCATACCGGGTGCAGGGGTTGTGAATCGAGTTGACGGGAAACGCCTTGATACAGGTGTTGGTCACCAGGGTTACGGACAGAAGCTGCAGGGTCTTTTCAAGCTGCGCCTCCAGTATACCCATGTCCATTTCACCCTGACTGTTGACAGGAATTTTAATCAGATGCGCGGTTCCCAGCCCCAGCATATATTTTTCCATCAAAAGATCTGTATACAACTGGGTACCTTTTTTGTCTGCGGCCATTGCTCCAGGGGCCATGATAGCCCCCAGAAATGACACCAGCACACACACCATGGTATATAGTTTCATTGGTAAATCTCCTCGATTAAAGGTTTTTTATTATTAACTTCAGTGTTTTTCATCCATCAGGCTTTGTTGTGAACCACCCAGTACCAGATACTGGATACAAGAAAATACACTGACAGCATTTCTATCACCAGGAAAATGCCGTAATACCAGAGCCGGTTCAAAAGGCCCAAAGGTATCAGCAAACCGATTTTGACCGCCAAAAGAAGTCCAAGAGAGTAAAATGTATAATAATACCCTTCTTTTATGACCATTTCGGTCAAAAAAAACATGCTGATATTAATAATGATAAACACATTGGTTGACCTGGAAAGATTGGTCCAGTGCAATACCATCTGCTGTTCAAATGACCTGTTTGAAAATCTTTCCAGTATCATTGTATTGACCCCCTTTTTTTCCGAATCAGGCCTGTGCAAGGATGCCCTTATTTGCAGTTTCAATTCATTATTCTGGAGCCCTGGTAACCGCCTACATTGCTTTACCAGTGCAGTCGGCTCGGCACCACAAAACTTACAAAAATTAATCTGGGAAAATTCAGGCAAAGAATTACATATAAAAATCTTCCAACCTTAAGCAAATTTATTTAATAACGGCTTTTCAAACGGTTAAGCCGCCAATCATAAGGTTGATATTCGATTTGAATGTCTTTGGCATTTTTTTCTAAAAAACGGCGGTCTTGCTCATTGTAAAGATATGGGGCAATAAAACCCAGATGTTCTTCCGGTGTTTTTCCAAAATCATGGCCATACCATTTGAAAACCCTTGAAAGTTTGGCTTTTCCGTTCTTTCGGTCAAGTTGTATTCCCCCTGAATTTAAAAAGGTTTTTCCGGATACGGTAAGGTCCTCATCCAGATTTTCGGCAGTATAAATATCGATAGGAGGACATGACTCTGATGCACATACCAGGGCAAAATGAATACGGGGATCAGTCTTTTCAATGATATAACGCAGCCTCGGATCATTGTTTCCAAAAGGCTTGAATAGGGAAAGGGGGAGCTGGTGATTTCCCCGGAGTATTCCGTGCTCAATATCATCTGCGGTAAAAACCATCCCATTGACGCGGTAAGAAATCCTTCGAAAAAACCGGGGTATCTCCTTGACCGAATCGAAAACACCCAATGCGATGACTCCGTGAATCACCAGCACATTGAAAAGGTTTATCCAGAAAGCCAGCTGTTCGTTTCGCGTTTTAAGGGATGTCAAGTCAAACTGATCCAGATACAGGCTGCATTTTACGTATTCATGATATAGCCGCGAATCGGCCATTTTCTCATAGGCAATCCTTCCTTCGTCCACACGAAAATATGCACCTCTCAGGGTATTCATCAGGTGTTTCAAATCTTTGACTATATCTGCTGAATCCGCTTTTCCGGGCGGATTTTCCTCATTGAGGGAATACTTTCGGGTCATCAGCACTTTGTACGCAATCTTTTGAAAAAATGTTTTTTCAGGAATGGTTTTTTCAGCTTCTGCCCTGGTTTTACAAAGAAAGATAACACTGTTGACAAAACCGATATGGGTGAAAGCCTATGGAAAATTCCCCAGCGCTTCTTTCCAGAAACCATCGTATTCTTCAGAAAAAAGTCCCAGATGATTGGCGGTATTTTCCAGTCGGGCCAAAAGGTTTTGTGCTTCTTCAAATCTTTTCTGGCCGATGAAATTATCCACCAGCCAGAAAGTGCAGACAAGAAACACCCCTTCAGCACCCGGAAGCCCATCTTCTGCTTTGTACCGGAAAACCAGCCCTTCCTCATTGGTAAGTTCCCTGCAGATGGCTTCGACAGTTGAAATCATCCGCGGGTCATCATAGTCAAGAAAACCATAAAAGGGTATCAGTAAATTACTGGCGTCCAATGCATCTGATTCATAATGTTGTATAAAAGACTTTTTTGTTTCGTTCCAGCCTTTCTCCAGAACCTGCTTTCGGATTTGCGTCCTGATGCTTGTCCATTGATCAAGATCTGCCGGAAATCCATAACGGCGTGCAATGGTGATTCCCCGATCCAATGCTGTCCAGCACATGATTTTGGAATAGACAAAATGATAAGGACCACCCCGCACTTCCCAAATGCCGAAATCCTTATTTTCCCATTCTTTGACCACAGTATTGCAGATATCGTGTAAAAACGGCCATAAATCAAAGTCAATTTTCCCTACATAGTTAGACAGTTTTAAAGCAGCGTCCATAATTTCGCCAAAGATATCCAGTTGTTTCTGGTCATAGGCGCCATTTCCGATGCGCACCGGTGAAGAACCCTTGTATCCTTCAAGGTGAGAAAGCGCTTCTTCTGCAATTTTCGAATCCTTGCGAAGCCCATAGAGAATCCGGAGTTCAGGTCCGCTTTTACGGATAACAGATTCCATCCAGCGCAGATAGGCTTCCATTTCCTTAAGGTGCCCGACATTGTATAGTGCATCTATGGTAAGGGCTGAATCGCGTATCCATGAGAAACGGTAATCCCAGTTTCGCACACCGCCGATGGTTTCAGGCAGAGAGGTTGTTGCAGCAGCGCTGATGGCACCGGTGGGTTTAAATTCGAGCAGTTTCATAACAAGTGCCGACCGGTCAACCAGGGGCTTGAAATTTTCCAGATCCAGGTCTATTCCTGTTTCATTTTTATCAAGCCACCCGGTCCAGTACTTTCTGGTTTCTTCCAGGGCATCGTCCCCCTCTTTTTCATGGAGTTTTTTCACAGGATCATCGCCATGACAGAGCCGAAACCACAACCAGTCTCCTTTTTTCAAATGCCATGAAGCTGTGGCTTCCTCTTCCCGGACTGCGCAGTCTCCATGGGTGCTGCGCAAAACAAACGAGTCACTCAGGCTCCGGGCAATCAACGCACCATTTTTTAATTCCAGTGATGTTGTCTGTCTGGCATAATCAAACCTGGGGCTGCAGCGTCCTTCAACAACCAGTTCACCCCGGGTTATTTCCACATAACGATAAATTTTCGAAATTTCATGTTCATGGTTTTGTTCACTATCCACAGATACGGCCATAAAATTGACAAGTTTCATGATGCCGCTGCGGGTACGGAACATGGTATTCAAAATATTGGTCCCTGGCTGATACCTGACCACGGAATCCCAGTCACCGGCAGGTTTGATGGAAAAGCTTCCCCCTTTATTTTTATCAAGGATCCCGGCAAAAACACTGGGGGAATCCATATAGGGAAGACATAACCAGTCAATGCTTCCGTCATTTCCCACCAGGGCCAGCGTATGGGAGTTGCCGATGATACTGTAATCGCTGATCTTTTTATACATTCCCGTGCTCATCCCCCTGTTCGAAACCCCGGATAAAGCAACATTCCGCCATCCACATATATGGTCGTTGTAATCTGCTTCATCCGAAGCCAGCCAGACCGCCACCCGGGCAATATCTTCTGGTTCCCCGATCCGGGCATACGGGATAAGATTACAACCGTTTCACGCCCCATGGTCTGTCCATGACTCCGCCCCTTCGGTTACATCCGAAGTCGACTTTCTAAAAAAAATTTTTGATTTCCGGATACTCAAAAAGCGTATCTTTTGCGGACCTGATCTGCAATCAGGAAAAACATGTGTTGCCTCAAACCGGCTCCACCATGCCCGATCATATCCGGTGTGCAGCCATATGCACATTCAAATGGGTGCATTCTCCATTTATTTTAATAATATTTCCCCGTATAACGCGGGTATCAGAGGAAGAGCCGACATTTTTGCTTTATCAATTCAATATCTGAGAATCCGGGTATTTTCTTTTCCATTTTTCCCAGCGGATATCATCAGATTTCATTTTCGGCAGCCAGCGTTTGAAATATTCCCCCTGGATACCCATCAACCCTTTGCGGTAAGGATACCACAATGTACCTGTTTCCCTGTCATACAACACAAATGTGTTATCATATGTCCACCCTGATGGTACCAGTGTCAATATCCGGTCATCAATTTTGCGGCTGTACACAGCCGCCAGGTTGACCAGGGGTCAGTATCCCACCGCAATGGGGGATGCCGCAATTGTACTGTTTGCAACTTCATGCCGGGACAGCTTCGGGACAGAGTATGCCCGGGCCTCGTTGCCGTCGGCAACACCAATGACTCTCAGGCCAGAAGAAACAGACCCGTTGTCAGTGGTCAGACCTGTATCATCAAGCGGGGTAAAGGCATGCCGTCCGATACCATATTGAAATTTTTCCGGATCAAACCCTATGGACAGGGCCTGGGTCACCTCCCATGCTTCACCATGGCGGTCATGGATAAAGATCCGGTCATTTTTTTGTTTTACGGTGGGAAATGCCCATACTGACATGGAAACACCCATAACCAGTAAAAATGAAAATACGGCGTTTTTTGGTGCCGATCTGATTTTTTGATAATTGGCGTTTCTATGAAAATGATTTCATACCCATTCAGCTGTGTTCTAATGACCCGGTCGATGATCCGGACCCATTCATTTTGGCTCGCTGTGTTTTTAAAGTAATTGAAACATCTCCAGAAACGCCATGGACAGATACACGGACAAACATACCTGACACACCAAAAAAAGATCATTTTCGGGTGAATACCAGGGGTATATGAGTGTCAATTTGATATCCAGAATATGTCCAGAACCATGAGCGACATATATGAGGAGAGGACCATGTTCATGGATGGGGGGTGCATCTGGTGTTAGTAAATCAGGATGGCTACACTCATTGGTCAGTGTGGGCGGAAAACGGGAAAAGTGTCTATTTTTTAGTGAAGTCAAACTGCTTTTTAAATTTTACCTTTTAACTTGTAGCCCCCTCGACAAATTTGCGGGCCCATCGTACTCAAGGGTGTGGAACCTGGTGCTGAATCTTGAAATAGCTTTACAGATATTTGAAATATTGGTACCAGATAATTGCATTTGATTTTTGATGTATCGGATAAAATATAAAATAGCAGCATGATGAAAGAAGAGACATAGTGAAAATCACTGGTGAAAAACACATGGCAGCAACCGCTGTTCTAAAGGTTTTACAAAAAATCTGGTCGTGTGGTGGGGCCATAGTGCCAAACGCAGGTTTTTTAAATGTGGAACTGCCCCATGACTGAAAATGACTGTTCCAGGCGCCGGTTCCTTGGTCTGATGGCGGCTTCTCTGCCGGGTTTGTCCATGCTCCGGGGGACGGTGTCGGCCATGGCCGGGGAAAAAACGCAACAGGCTGGAGCCGCTCATTTGAAAAACACCCGGCCGTCCATTGGTATTGCATTGGGTGCGGGAGGCGCCAATGGTCTGGCCCATATATTGCTGCTTGAAGCTTTGGATGACATGGGAATCCAGGTGGCACACATTGCCGGAAGCAGTATCGGCGCTATTATCGCTTCACTCTATGCCGCAGGCATGTCCGGAAAGGAGATTCGGGGCCTTGTGGAGGAGTTTGTATTGTCAGACCAGGAAAAGCCCTTGACCGAGCTGATTGACAGTGACGCGTTTCAATGGATCGATTTTGTAGAAATTGAACTGGGGGAGGGAGGACTGGTGAGTGCGGACGGGTTTCTGGCATTCATGTCTGATACGCTCAAGAAAAAAACCTTTGAAGAACTGGATATCCCCCTCCGAATCGTAGCGGCCGATCTCTGGGCCCGCGAGCAGGTGGTTCTGGCATCAGGTGATCTGATATCCGCCATCAATGCGAGTATGGCAATCCCTGGTGTGTTTGAACCGGTTACGCGGAACGGACGTGTCCTGATCGACGGCGGCACCTGCAATCCCGTGCCCTATGACCTTTTGATGGACTGTTGTGATATTGTCATCGCGGTGGATGTCATTGGTGAGCGAACACCACCATCATCAGGATTACCCGGTTATTTTGAAACGGTTTTCAATTCAATCAAGGTCATGCAGACAGCGGTGATGCATGAAAAGCGCCTGCGCCAAAAACCCGCCATCTATATACCTGTGCCGGTTGTCGATATCCGGGCACTGGAATTTTACCGGGCCCAGGAAGTGTTTGACCAGGCGGCGCCGGCCAGGGACAGCTTGAAGCAGCAGCTTTCGCAAGCCATTGAAAAATGGAAAGCATCTGCTGATTTAAAAACTGAACAATAGGGATATATAATGAACGAAACAAGGTTGGCTGAAAAATTTAAATTTTGAATTACCACTCGGGTAAAAAAATCCTTCTTGCCACCTGCGGGTCCCGGGGGGATGTTCAGCCCATGATCGCTATAACGCTGGCGCTGCAGTCTGCCGGGCACCAGGTAAAACTGATCGGTCCTCCTGAAAATGCGGCATGGGCGAGGGGGGTGGGATGCCCTTTCCTGGGAGCGGGCCGGGATGTGTCTGCGTTTATCCGCACCTTTGACCGGCCGGTCAGCCTTTATTCAGGCTTGTCCT
>JAABRW010000462.1 GCA_011390695.1 Desulfotignum sp. | reverse complement strand
AACGGCATCCAGGCCATGGATCTTCTGGGCAGAAAGCTGGGCCTCAACAGCGGTCAGGCTTTCATGGACCTTGTGGCTGAGGTGCAAAAGACCATTGCCGCAGCAAAAAAAGATGCGGGCCTGGTTTCCCTGGCAAATATTTTAGAAACCACCCTCAACCATTTGAAGGAAACCGCAGGAAAACTTGGCGCAGACCTGGGATCGGAAAACATGGTGACCGCGTTTGCCCATGCCCATCCGTTTCTGGATGTTACCGGAGACACCCTCATGGGCTGGATGCTGCTCTGGCGGGCAGTGACTGCCGCCCGAAAACTGGCGGAAAACCCCAAAAAAAAGGATCTGGCGTTTTACCAGGGCCAGGTCACAGGGGCACGGTTTTTCATCAACACCATGCTGCCGGTGGCCCAGGCCAAGATGGCGGTGATTCAGGCCGGTGATACCAGTGCCCTGGACATGAACGAAGCATCATTTGGATCTTAAATCATTGCAACATCAAACCGGTTCGGATCAAAACCCCTTTACCGGTCAGATCTGATCTTTGGTTGTTGCACAACCAGACAGGAAATCAAAAATGAAAGATATTGTTATTGTTTCCGCCTGCCGGACAGCCATCGGGGCCTTCGGCGGCACATTAAAAGAGATGAACGGCGCAGCCATTGCCAGTGTAACCATGAAAGAAGCCATCAAACGGGCCGGCATTGAAGCCGGTATCATTGATGATGTCCGGTACGGCACCTGTGTGGAACACCATGACACCCTCAACACCACCCGGGTGGCGGCCCTCATGGCCGGAATCCCGGACAGGGTGCCGGCAGCCACGGTGAACCGGGTGTGCATATCCGGCATGGAAGCCGTGCTTTCCGGGGCGGCCATGATCCAGGCAGGCATGGCAGATGTCATCCTGGCCGGGGGGGTGGAGCATATGTCCGGTGTTCCTTATACCGTGCCCAAGGCAAGGTGGGGGTGCCGGCTCCAGGATGCCCAGTTTGTGGATGCCATGATTCATGCCCTGCACTGCGGCTCCCATGTGCTTCCCTTTGATGACACCACACCCCTTGACACCAGCCAGGCCCCGGCCGCCCATTTCATGGGCAGGCCCTATATCATGGGCCACACAGCCGAATTTGTGGCCCAGCATCTGGGATTGACCCGCGAAGAGATGGATGTGGTGGCCCTGCGCAGCCACAATAATGCGGAACGGGCCACAAAGGACGGATCCTTTGCCGAAGAGATCGTTCCCATCCAGGTACCCCGGCGCAAAAAAGACCCACTGATTTTTGATAAAGACGAGCATTTCCGACCGGGCATGACCATGGAAAAACTGGCAGCCCTGCCCCCGGCATTCATCCCCAAAACCGGCACTGTCACTGCGGGCAATGCCTCCGGGATAAACGACGGGTCCGCCGGCATGGTCATCATGTCGGCAGACAAAGCAAAGGAACTGGGCGTAACACCCCTGGCCCGGATCAAGGCCTCGGGCATGGGGGCGTGTCATCCCACAATCATGGGCATGTCTCCGGTGCCGGCCGTGAAAAGCCTGCTGGATAAATCACAGCTTTCCATGAAAGATTTTGACCTGGTGGAGGTGAATGAGGCGTTTGCCGCCCAGTACCTGGGATGTGAAAAAGAGCTGGGACTGAACCGGGAGATCACAAATATCAACGGATCCGGCATCGGCCTGGGGCATCCGGTGGGAGCTACCGGTGCCCGGATCATGGTCACATTGATCCATGCCATGAAAAAAAGGGGCGATACCCTGGGGCTGGCCACCTTATGCGGCGGCGGCGGGGTAGCCATGGCCTGTGCCATTGAAATGCTCTAGCTGTTTTTATCCGAAGATACTGCATGTCCCGGGCCCAGAAAAAAATGACGGGTCCGGGCATAAATCCTGGCTGTAGATTTTTTTGCCGTTTCAATCAGCGCATACAGGGTGGGCACCACCACCAGGGTCAGGATAGTGGCGATCATCAGGCCGAAAATCACCACAATGGCCATGGAGCGCCACCACTGGCTGGATTCGGAAGTCATGGACACCGCCATGACATGAAAATCATAGGAAATGCCCGTTACCATGGGCAACAGCCCCAGAATGGTGGTGACGGCCGTAAGCAGTACCGGCCGCAGGCGGGTGGCACCTGCAGATATGACCGCCTCTTTCAGGGCCATGCCATTGGCCCGGAGCCGGTTGGTATAATCGATGAGCACGATGGCATTGTTCACCACCACCCCGGCCAGAGATATAATGCCCACCCCGGTCATGATTACTCCGAAAGGAGAAGAAATCACGGCCAGACCCCAGAAAGCCCCGCCCAGAGACAAGACCACGGATGTCAGGATAATCACCGGCTGGACCACGGAATTGAACAGGGTCACCAGAATCAGAAAAATCAGGAACAGGGCCACCACAAACGCTTTGGACAAAAAATCCTGGGCTTCCTGCTGTTCCTGGTCTTCTCCGGTGAACTTGTATGTGTAGCCCAAAGGCAGGTCCATGGTTTCAAGCAGCTCCATCACCTGCATTCTGGCCACAGCACCTGTGATTTTGGTTTCATCCACACTGGCCTTGACCGTGACCACCCGCTGGTGGTTTTTCCGGACAATATCACCCAAAGCCCCCTTGTACTGGATAGATGCCAGGGTGGTCAGGGGCACGATTTCACCGGAAGGACCGGGAATCATGAGCTTATGCAGAATATCCGCTCCCTGCCGGTCTGATTTGGCCAGCCTGACCACGATATCATATTCCTCATCCCCTTCATAATAGGTGGAAACATCCAGCCCGTTGTAAGCAATCTTCAAGGCATTGCCGATGGCGGATGTGGTCAGGCCGAACAAAGCGGTTTTCTGGCGGTCGATCATCACCTGGACAGAAGGAAGCCCCCCCTGGTAGTCGTCCCGCACATCTGTGACATGGGGCACGCTTTCCACCACTTTTTTTATATTCTTCGCAATCCGGCTCAGGATTGTAAAGTTTTCCCCGGAAATTTCAATATTGATAGGTGCGCCCGTGGGGGGACCTTCCTCTTGTTCATCCACAGTGATCCTGACCCCCGGAATATGGGCCACCCGTCTGCGGATCTCTTCCAGATCCGCCTTGGTAGAGGTTTTCCGGTCTTCAAAATCCAGGAACTGGACACCGATATGGTTGGGTAGATTGCTGTCAAACACGGCGCTGCCGCCGCTGTTTTGCACCACCCGGGTATAGATGTGCTCAATGTTGTTGATGTCTGATGGTGCCATGAATTTTTCTCCCCGGGCGGTCTCGTGTACCTGAAGCGCCATGGCTTCCTGATAGTTATCGGCACTGCCCCCGGCAACCGCTGCTTCCACCTGTTTGACCGTCTGATCTATGAATTCCAGATCCGCGCCTTCAGGCACATCAATGTTCACATACACGGACCTGGGATCAATGGCGGGAAAAAACTCCACCGGTTTTTCAATACCGACTTTGAGCATCCAGATCTGGAACAAAAACACCATTACAACAACAGCTGCAGCCAGCACCGCCAGTTTATGCTGCAATGCCTTGTTCAGAATCCGGGCATAGGTTTTTAAAAACAGGCCCGAAATTATGACAGGCTGCTCTCCCCGGGACGCTATCTCTTCCAGACTCAGGGCTTTTTGTCCTTTTGTCCGGGATTCCCCCATGAAATAGGCGCACATGGCAGGATTAATGATCAGGGCCACAAACAAAGAAGAACTCAAGGTAACAATCAGGGTGACCGGCAGATAGTACATGAACTCCCCCATGATGCCGGGCCAGAAAATCATGGGGAAAAAAGCGGCCAGGGTGGTGAAAGTAGAGCCGATAACAGGCCACGCCACCTCGCTGGTGGCTTTCATGGCTGCTTCTACTCTGGGCACCCCCTGCTGCATGTACCGGAACACATTTTCAACAATCACTATGGCATTGTCCACCAGCATGCCCAGGGCCAGTGTCAGGGAAAACAGCACCACCATATTCAAGGTGATGCCCAGGGCATTGAGGACGGCAAAGGACAGAAACATGGAAAACGGGATAGCCAGCCCGACCAGCAGGGCGTTTCTGATGCCCAGCACCACAAAAAGCACTGCCACCACCAGGATGAGGCCGGAAATGATATTGTTTTCCAGGTCCGCCACCATGGCCTTGATATCCTTGGCATTGTTCATGAGCTTGGTCACGGTGGTATTTTGGGGAAACCGTTTTTCCGCCGCTGCCACGACAGCATCGATCTGTTCCGAGATGCGGATGATGTTTTCTCCCACCCGTTTTTTCACCGATATATTGATGGCATCCATACCGTTAAGCCGGGATCTGGAGGTTTCTTCCTGGATGCCGTCCACCACCGTTGCCACATCTTTAAGATAGATGGGTCGGCCGTTGTGGGTGGCCACCACCAGGGTCAGGATTTCTTCGGGTCTGTCAAACTCCCCGGGCACCTTGAGCTGGTAACGGCCATGCCCTAAGGTAATGGCCCCGCCTGAGATGTTCTGATTTTCAGCAACCACTGCCTGCTGCAGGCTGGTGATGGGAATTCTGTAGTAGGCCAGTTTGTCTGTATCCACTTCCACCCGGATTTCCCGGTCCTGGCCGCCGGTTATCTCCACCTCCAGCACACCGGGAACCGCTTCGATATCATCCTTTAAATCATCGGCTATTTTTTTGAGCAGTCTGGGCCCGCAGTCCCCTGCAAGAGAGTACACCACAATGGGCATGTCGGAAAAATTGACCTCGTACACCATGGGATCATTTTCCAGGTCCGTTGGCAGGTCATTTTTGGCTTCATCCACCTTGTCCTTGACCTTGACAAGCACATCGTCAATATCGGTGCCCGGCAGAAATTCAATATTGATCTGGGAAAGACCCTGGGAGCTGACAGAGGAAATATTTTTGATCTTGTCCAGGCCCTTGAGTTTTTTTTCAATTTTGATGGTCACCGCGGTTTCAATGTCCGATGCTGACACCCCTCTGTATTCGGTCCTCACAAACACATAGGGAATGGTGATGTCCGGGGTGCTTTCCCTGGGCAGCACCATATAGGAGTAAAGCCCGATGCTGGCGATGATGACCACCAGCACCAGTACGGAAATCCGGTTTTTGACGGCAGCATCGGAAACAATCATTGTTCCAGCTCCGCCATGGACTGAACCCGCTGGTCCACCTGCACCTGTTCATTGTCTTCAATGATGCGGTGTCCCACCACCACCACCTGCTCACCGGCAGAAAGACCGGAAACAACCTGGATTTTCCAGCCGTCCTGGAACCCGGTTTCAACCGGGGCAAACCTGACACGGCCCTGATCTTCCACAAACACCCCTGTCTGGTTGTTCCTGGTAACCAGGGCATACATGGGTACCCCAAGGCCCCTGGCATCCCTGTTTTTAACTATATCCACCCGGACAAACATATCAGGGAGAATCTCAAGATCCGGGTTATCCAGGCGGATTTCCAGATTGTAAAGCCGGGCCAGGTTATCAGAGGTTTTTTGCAGATAATGGTACTGGCCGGTATAGGTTTTACCCCCAAGGGCATCGATAGCCATGCCAAACTGTTTTATTCTTCTCACAGAGGGTACATCAGACTCCGGTATGCCCACCTGAATTTTGAGCTGATGGATCTGGAGAAGTTTGGCCACAGGGTCACCCACCCCCAGAAAACTGCCCACTTCAATATGGGACCGGTCCACTATGCCGTCCATGGGGGACCTGATGGTGCAGCGGTCCAGGTTGAGTTTCGCATTTTCCATAGCCGCCCTGGTGGTCTTGACCTGGGACTGGATATCATCCAGCTGGGACTCGGTGATAAACTGCTTTTTGGACAGGGCCTCAAACCGCTTCTGGTTCATCAGGGCTGTTTCATAGGATGCCCTGGCAGAGTCATAGGCATTCTGGTAGTCCCGTTTATCCATAACCGCCAGAATATCACCCTGATTTACAACGCTGCCGTCATCGATGTTTTTTTCCATGATCTTTCCTGATACCTCAGACACCACCTGCAGAGATTTCCAGGGTTTGGCCACCCCGGGCAGGGTGATGGTTTCCGCAAGGTTTTCAGGAATCATCTCCAGGGTGATCACCCTGGTCAAAGACTGGTCTTTTTTCATCTGGACAGCCTGCTGCTCAGCCAGGTCTGCCTTTTCAGCTGTAATTTTCCTGCCCAGGGGCATAACAACAAACAGAACAGCAAGGGCCACTGCAGCAAAGGGGATACTGTGCCAGACAATGCGCAGCAACCTCTGCTTCCATGCTTTCCAGGGCCGGGGTGTGGGTTCCATGAAACCAATCCTTAAACATTATGGATAAAATCAGTAATTATAGGACGTATCCAGATAATTTCAAGGGCTGATTCAGGCCCCACCCATATCTAACATTGATAATCAGGCCAGTGATTCGGCAATGGAAACTGTGCGGTCTCCAAGCAAATTCACATAACTGGCCATTTCATTGTCATACCACCCGTAGATAACCGCCTGTGTAACCTGGGTACTGCACACATGATCCGTGATGGTTTCCAGAATTTCTTTGTCAATACCCCGCAGATGTGCCAGATTGATATTGATGGCGCCGGTGCGGGTATGGGTTTCATGGCCCTCTATTACCGCTGCTGCCCGGGGGGTGCCGATGATATCACAGGACACATTCTGCTTTCCGGAATAAACCAGGTAACTGTCCTTGTTTTGGGCGGTATTCTGGTAGATCTCGTTGATGAGATCCCGGCGGATGGGTTTTTTGTTCAATTCTTCCTGAAAGTTCATCACCAAGATGATCAAAGAACCGGTGGAGGTGGGAATCCGTACGGATTCTGCCATGAACCCGATGGTGGCCATCTCCGGAATGACCAGCTGCAGGGTTTTGGCTGCCCCGGTGGTGGTCAGGATGATATTGTTCATGATGGACCGGTTTTTACGCAGATCCTTTGCCCGGGTTTTGGGCAGCCGGTCCAGGACCTGCTGGGATCCTGTGGCTGCATGCACGGTGGCCATGGAAGCGGACAAAACCCTGTCAATGCCGAAATAATCCAGTAAGGGCTTGATCATATGGGCCAGGCAGGTGGTGGTGCAGGAGGCATTGGAAATCACGGCATGACGTACCGGATCATAGTCTTTGTCATTGATGCCCATGACCGTGGTAACACTGTCTTCAGGCATGGATGCCCCCTGTTTCAGTTTAAAGGGTGCAGAGGCAATGACTTTGGCCGCACCTGCTTCGAGATGACCCCGGATGGCTCCGGATGGATTATCCGGAGACTCATTGGGATCCAGAAACTGGCCGGTTGTGTCCACCACAATGTCCACATTGTTCCGGGCCCACTGGATATCTTTGGGATTGCGGTTTTCCCGTAAAATTTTTACCGGGATGCCGTTGACCTGCATGCAGGAATCTGCCTCGTTCACCTCCGTGATAACCGGCTGTGCCTGGAATCCGTTCAAAAAGGCTGCCAGGCTGCCGTAGGTGGAGTCTCTCTCAAGATAATGCACAATATCAGACAGCCCTGCGCCCACTTCCCGGCCCACGTTGATGACGATTTCCTTGAAATATTTGCGTCCGGCATGGTGCCACAAAGTCAGTTTGCCGATACGCCCCAGACCGTTTATACCCAGAATGGTTCCCTGGCTGGTATTCATGATTCACCTCCACTTTAATTGTGGTTGACGTTAATTTCTCCTTTAAACACAAAGCCTTTATTTCCATCGATGCTGATATAATCCCCCACTTTCATTTTTCTGTCTCCCAGGTGGCATATTTTTTCGGTTTCACTGCATACCAGATTTTCACATCCCACCACGCAGGTTTTGCCAAGATTGTATGCAACCACGGCTGCATGGGAGGTCAGCCCTCCTTTTGCGGTTAATATGCCGTCAGCCGCATCAATTTCCAGAATATCATCCGGTACGGTGTCGTTACGCAGAAGAATCAAGTGGGCATCCGGGTCCTGGCGGCGGAAAGCATCAATGTCCCTTAAGGTAAATACGATACGGCCGCTCATGGCACCGCCGGAAACCCCGGTACCATGTCCCAGAAATGCCTCTCTCAAAAGGGTTTCATCAGCTGTAAACTCAGGCTGTTTTTTGTGATCCCCAAGGGAAAGATCCCGGGCCTGGAGAATAAAAAGGTCTTCCGGCGCAGGTCCTTCAAAGGTAAATTCCATTTCCTGGGGATTCCATCCCCTTTTGTAAATAAGATTCTGAACAATGGTTTTGAGCTGCTCATAAATCCCGGGAAAAGCTTTTTCCAGGCTGATCTTTGTATCCCGCTTTTCCAGTTCCCGCTGCATTTCCGATATGGGAAGGGTTCTCACCAGGCCGGCCACCACATCTTCTCCCTGGTTTCCAATGGTAAAATCTCCCCACAGCCGGATGGCATCCCCGGGCAGTTTGGGGCTGTGGCTGAATGCCACGCCGGAGCCGGACTGCCGGGACAGGTTGCCAAACACCATGGACTGCACGGTGACAGCTGTTCCCCAGTCGTCTGAAATGCCCATGATTCTGCGGTAATCAATGGCCCGGTTGGAATTCCAGGAAGAAAATACCTTGTGGATGGCCAGAAACAACTGGTCCATGGGAGATTCCACAATATCGATGCCGGCCAGCAGCAGCTGATTCTTATAGGCCAGGGCCACAGCCTTCATCTGGGATCCTGTAAAATGGCGTTTGAAATCAATACCTGCCCGGTTTTTATGGGCCGCAATGATCTGGTCGAACTCATCTCTGTGGATACCAAAAGTCATGCCGTACTGCTGGAGAAACCGGCGGTAACTGTCCCAGGCAAACCAGGGATTGCCGGTTTTTTTTGCAATGGCGGCAGCAATCTCTTCATTTATGCCCACGTTCAAAAAAGAATCCATCATGCCTGGCTGGGAAATGGAAGATCCGGATCGTACCGATAGCAAAAGCGGTTTTCGTGGATCACCGCAGGACAACCCGGTCTGCTTTTCCAGACGGGAAAGCATGGCTGCCACAAGCTGTTTAAAACTTACCGCAGCCGGGCTGTAGGAATCAATAAGGTCCAGACACCGGAACACCTCGGTGGTAATGATGAATCCTTCCGGCACATTTACCCCTATCTGTTTGAGCCGCATCAGATTCCAGCCTTTGTTCCCCAGAAAAATAATATTCTGGTTCATGAGCTGCTCGTCCCCGATGGGGGTGACTGCGCATTTGGGATCATAATTGAGCAGGACACTCAGTTCATCCTGGGACAGTTTTTCCGACTGGCGGAACAGGGTATGCACAATACGGTTTAAAAAAACATCCAGCTGCTGGAGGCCAAGGGAGGTGGCAATACGGTCCCTGAAAAAAATATCCGCTGCCCGCTGGTCCAGTTTTTTTGCCATTTTCTCATCCAGGTGATCCTGATCGGAAATACTGCCGGGCAGAAATTTTTCCTGAATCTTGTCTTTGCCGATACGGGCTTCTATCTGCCGCAGGTTGGCGGAATGAATATTGTGAAAATAATCATTGATGATATCGGCCACAGCACGGACAAATCCCTTGAAAATATCCAGATACTGGGTAAAAGAACAGGTGGTGATGTTCACCGAATATTTTAAAAATTCCATCTGGATATCCAGCTTGTTGGAAACAATGCCATCCAGGCTCAGGGCCTTGCGGAACAGGGTGAGTATGGAAAAAATGCGCACAAACGTGGGTTTGGTGATCAACCGCAGGTCAATGCTGTTGATCAAATCTTCAAACAGAACATTGACTATGCTTTCAATGCGCAGGGTCAGGCCCAGGGCATCAAATTTGGGTTCATTGTAGCTGCCGTACATGGAAGGAATGTCCACGGCAAAATGCCGCTTATGATAAATGGCTTCATTGGCATCATAGGTCTTGTCGCTGAGGATGATCTCCTTGAGTTCACCCATATAATTGAGCAGAAACTCGATTTTGGTATCCAGATCCTGCTCCTCAAGGGCTGCTGAAAGACGGTTGGGTTCCGGCATGTAATCGGCTTTAAAGTGTAACAGATAGGAGGTAAGTTCCAGGTGATTCACCCCGTATTTTTCATTGAGCAGCCGGTAAAACCGCAGAGCCAGGCGTACCCGGCGGCGATCCAGCTCTGTTACCTTATCCACTTCATCGATAAGCGTATCCAGGGCTTTCTGGCGGTACATGAGAAAATCTTCGGGATGGGGCAGGTTTTTGTCTTCCAGGTACCGCAGAATTCTGCCAGGACCATCCACAAACCGACCGGAAACCTGGATTTCATCATAGATGGACGGCGGGACAAACGGCTGTAACGGTTTTTTGTCACCTGTTTTCCAGAAAATCATGACCTGCTGGATAAAATCCACGATGCGGCTGGAGCTTTCCACATGGCATTGCTTGCGCAGAAAATGGATGAGCCGGTCCCGGCGGTGGCAGGATTCATCCAGCTGGGTGGAGATATCCCGAAGCTGGCCTTCGGCACCGATTTCGTTGAAAAATGTAGGCAGCAGCCGGGCAAGCTGTTTGACCAGGTTGTACACCTTTTTGATATCTGCATTGAGAAACCGGGTAATATCCCGGGGAAACAGATCCGTATCCCGGATAAACACCCCGCCGATGGACAAAGAGATGATCAGGGCAGACAGCAGGCGTTTGGATTTCTTCGGCTGCTGGTTGATAAGGCTTAAAAACACCCGGATATTTTTCACATGGGCGGTATTTCCCTTGATCTGCCAGTCTTCTCCAGTACCCTGGATCATGGGAAACTGAAATCCATGGTTCACGGCCCGGTCAATAAAATGGTTGATCAATTCCACCTTGCCGGTTTTATAGACCGCATCTCCTATTTTGTGAATACAGTCTAAAACCGTTTCCGGATACCGGCCCTTGTGTTCTTTGAGCAAAGAAAAGGTCTGGTTGACTATGGGGATATCTTTTTTAAAATCCTCATCTCCGATAAGAACGGTCAGGGTCTGGTTGATATCGTGAAGGCACTCTTTGTGGATCATGGACAGCCCGGGTACATGGATGGCATAAAATAAAAAAGTCAGCTTCAGGTGCCTGCCATAGGTTTCATCTGGGCAATGGTGCAGGATCTGCCGGCCCACGGTTTTAAAAATATTGATAAAATCCAGAAACCCGGTCAACCGAATCAGCTCTTTTGTCAGATCAATGGAAAAAAGATCCTGACTGCTGCACAGGATTTCCAGGTGTTTATTCCAGGCATCTATCCTGGCATGGGAAATCTGGTAAAACACCTGTTCCAGTTCAGTATTGAGACGCCATTCATCAATGTTTTCCTGCATCCAGGTGACAGGATCCTCCTGATGCAGCCAATAGGCAAAAACGGTTTTGTAAAACCGTATGAGCAGACGGTTGATGCTGCCCGCAAAGGGGGTGTTCTCCGCCAAAATCCCATGGGTCTGTGGCTGATCCAGCAGCAGCGCGGCCAGTTTATCTGGCTGGTAATAGGATGTAACAAAAAAAAAGAATGCCTTGTCCTCATACTTGTAAATCCGGATGACAACTTTCTGCATGACATCAAAAAATTCTGTAAGCCGGTCATCTGATTCTTTGGCCATGTGGTGGAGCAGCAGCATGAGATTATCTGCAGCTGCAGATTGAACCCGTTTTTCAGGGCTGTCTTCAAATGCTGACAAAAATATATCTGAAAAAATGACCAGGGCGGCCGCTCCTTTTTCATGGGATTTGTACAGGTAAAAATAATGCAGGGAAAAATGCCGGGCCTCATTGACGATGAATTCCCAGTTTCGATAGGGATGGGAGAGTTCTTTAAGGAAAATCTCCATTCTGTTTAAAATTCCCACATACCCGTCAAATATTTCCAGAAGCACCTCATATTTCACATCAATGGATACTTCAACCCGGGTATCGGAGAGATTTACCTCAAGGGCTTTGGATTTCACGAAACAACCTCATGATAAAGAAACGCATCATTAATACCAACCTTTTCTTTGTATACCAATCCAGGCTGGTTTTTTCAACTCAAGAATTGGGCATGGTACAAACCATTTGGTTGATTCTTACCGGTTTTTCTTATATGATTCCTTAAATCATTTAAGATAAAAAGATCAACCAGACGTTTTTCCATTAATACAGTTTATAAGGAGTTCGTACATGAATGATGCATCGCAATTTACGCTTTACAGTGGCGGCCACCGGGGCGCGGAAGCAGAATTCGGCAGGCTGGCCGAGCAATATGGCATAAAGGAAGTCAACTTCTCCTTTGCCGGTCATAAGCCGGACCGTCAGGCCGGTATCCGGGTGCTCACCCCGGAAGAGTTACAAAAAGGAGATATCAGCATGGATATTGTTTCCACCCGCATGGGACGTTCCTTTTCCAAAGCAGATAAAATCCGCAAGGTCATCCAGTCCATTTTCCATATGGTCAATAATGGATACCAGATTTTTGTGGTGGGATGGATCCTGCCGGACAAAACAGTCAAAGGCGGTACCGGATGGGGGGTTGAGCTTGGAAAATTGTTCAACCGTCCCTTGTTTGTTTATGAACAGGACCGCAATGACTGGTTTTCCTGGGTGGACAACGAATGGCAGAAAGTCACCCCGGTCATCACCCATAAAAATTTTTCCGGCACCGGTACCCGGAACCTGACGGATGATGCCAGAAAAGCCATGGCAGATCTGTTTGAACGCTCCTTTTAAGATACCTGTTCAGCCATCCATGATTCAAAATCCAGGGTCAGTTTCAGGGGCTCAGGCTGCGTCTGATGCCTGTCCTGCTTACCGTCCTGGTAGCGATCCGGGTCTTTGCAGTGATCCGGATCTTTTTTCCCCTGCTGCATTCTTCCATGCACTGGTGGTGTGCCGGGATCTGATGACTGTGCCTGATGCAACATGCCTGCTGCCGGCTCCCTGCCGGCCGGTGCCTTGCTGCTACGGTCATCCAGAAGGATCTGCTTGATGGATGCCACCTCTTCCAGAAGATACGTCATGCGGGCCTCAATTATGGACAACCGCTGTGCCACCTGGTCTGTTTTGGGCTTTTTTTCCGGTTCTTTTGCTCTGCCGCTGCCCATCAGCTCCAGGCACTGGTCCCAGAATATTTCCATGGGAAGATCCCCGGCAGCACCATCCTTTATTTTCATGGCCAGAGACCGGATACAGCGGGATGCGGCAGACCCGGGAAAAAGCATGGTAAAAGGAACCTGGGATACCACGGAAATGGGCACATTGGCATCCCGGGCCACAATACCCAGGGCAGTAATTTTCAGGGATAAGAATTTCTTGACGGTCTGTCTCAGCTTGGCATAGGCAGATCTGGCAGATGCCGCGGTTTTCACCTGGTTCACCACCACCCGCACCGGCGGCAGGGACCGGGTATCTGCTCTGGAAAGCACCTTTAACAGGGAATAGGCATCAGTCAGGGATGTGGGCTCCGGGGTGATCACCAGGATCATCTGATGGGATGCCCGGCAGAATGCCATGACCTGGGAAGAAATGCCCGCGGAAGTATCAAAAATGAAATAATCATAACTGCCCATCTGCAAGAACGCCTGGATCAGACGCTGGGCTTCGGCTGCAGTAAGATCCGCCATTTTTTCCACCCCTGAACTGCCGGGAATGATATCAATGCCCTGAAAATTCCGGATCATGATATCCTCCAGCTGTTTTTCACCTGAGATGACCGCATCAAGACCATGTTCCGGAAAAATTCCGGTGAGGACATTGACATTGGCCAGTCCCAGATCGGCATCAAACAGACAGACCCTGTGGCCGGCCGCTGCCAGGCAAAGGGACAGATTCAGACTGATACTGGTTTTTCCCACCCCTCCTTTTCCACTGGTGATGGTAATGACGTTTGCCATGTTCAGGTTTCCTGTTTTATGGGAATTGCTGAAATCACTATCCGGGCTCCCTGTTTTTCCAGAAAAAACACAACTGTCCGGCATTGAAATTTTTCAATGACTGCCTGGTGGTGTTTCTGGATAAATTGTAAAAAAGCCGGCTCCCGTCCCGGCTGCCCATTGCAGCTGGAATGGTGACGACTCTGTTCATATACCTTAAACAGTTTTAGAATTTTGTCTTTTTCCCGGAAAGGATCACTGATTTTCACAGAAAAATCCTGCAAAAGGGACAGATCCTTTGAAATTTCTTGTGCATCCCGGGGATCAAAACTTTTCTGGTAAAGAATTTTATAAAACCAGGAAAACCCGGAAAAAGAAACAAAAACAGGCGTGAACCGGTACTGGGGAAACCGTTTGTCCAGTGCAGCAATAAAACATAAGGCATCCGGATCTGTAATTGCGCACAAAAGGGTTTCTTCCTTAAGAACCAAAGGAATAATCTGGTGCCGGCCGGCAACTGCAGCCGGTATGATACTGGATAGTTTTTCCCGTTTTTTTTCGGAAAACACCATATCACTGATGGACCGCAAAGGAATGTGAAACAGATCCATGAGCATCTGCTGGATTACCGGCTTTGGCACCTGGTTTTCTTCCAGCACCAAGCCCAGAAACGGAATGCCGGTTTCAGCGGACCGGGCCTGAATCTGTGCTATCCGGGAGGCCGGCAGTACTTTCCGGGATACCAGCCGTTCCTGCAGACTGATAAGTTTTTTGTTTTTTTTAAGTGCCTGGAAATTTTCCACCGGCGTCAGCAGATTGAGCCCACAGAGGATGGAACCGAACAGTGGACGATTTTTAGAACCCTTGTCATCAGCGGTATTTTTCTGGATGGCCAGCACCCGGTCAATATCGTTGGAATGAATCAGCCCCTCCTGCTCCAGAATGGCGCCGGTTTTTATCTCCCTGATTTCTGTCATGGATGAGCCTCTCCGGATACAGGCAGAAAAATGGTGAACCTGGTGCCTTGTTTCTGCCCGATGTCACAAGTGATTCTGCCGTTGAGCTGTTTGACGATGCTATGCACAATAGCAAGTCCCAGGCCGGCATTGTTTTTTCCTTTTTTGCTGGTGTTATAGGGCTCAAAAATTTTTTCCATAATAGCAGGATCAATGCCCGGGCCGTTATCGGCAACCATGATTTCAATGCGCCCGGGAAGCTGTTTTTTTTCTCCGATGAGAATTTTGGCTGAGTCCGGCTTAAACCGGGTGCGTATCGTTATTTCACCACCTTTTCCCATTGCTTCAGCACTGTTTTTTATCAGGTTGATGAGGACCTGTTTGATCCCGTTCGGGTCTGTTTTGATCTGAGGCAGATGGGGATCCAGATGCATGACTATGTCTATCTGCCGGGGCAGGAGCATGGATTTTTTAACTATTTCCATCATCCTGGCACACAACTGGTTCACATCCACCATCTCAAATCCTGAAATCCCGGGGCTTGAAAAACTGGACAGCCCGTCCAGAAGCAGAGAAACCCGGCCCATCTCTTCTTTTACCACGGACAATTCCTCCTGGGCCGGATGTTTGCCCGGCAGTTTTAAACTCAGGCTTTCCAGGTAATTTCTGATGATGGCAACGGGATTGTTGATTTCATGGATGACCTTGTCGGTCATAGTGGCAAAGGCTTCCATTTTTTTTTCACTGACACGGTCGGCATGTTCCTCGTGCATCCAGATATTTTCCAGACACAGGCCGGTCTGCCGGGAAAAAATATTCACAATACCCTGGCTGGTACGAATCTGGCGAAACAGGTCCTTGTTTCCCCCCAGGACCATGGTTCCCATCATTCTGCCGGCAGACCGGATGGGCAGGGCATAAAACCCGCTGGTCTCCAGCAGACGCAGGATCTGGATATCAGAGACAGCCAGGCGGTCCTGCAGATTTATGCTGGTCTGGGGGGCTGCCTTTTTTACGCTTTTAACAATCAGGCTGGTCTGGTTTGACATGGGCAGGGCCACCCGCTTGATGACCTGGTGGTTTTTATCCTGGCGGCTGCATGCACCGGTCAACAGGTCTTTTTTTTCATCCAGGAAAAAGAAAAATATACGGGGCACCTGGAACAGGATTCTGAAACCTTTTTCCACCGTTTCCATAATGGATTCCGTATCCCGGGCTTTCACCAGGTTTTCCAGGGTACCGTATACAAGGGAGGCATCTGTGACAGCTGCAGCAACCTTTTTTTCAGCAGCCGGATGGTCTTTGGCATCCATTGAAATATCCAGATGCCGGGCCAGATCCATCACGTCATTTTGGGTCTGCGCTACCATCTGCTCCAAACGGACCTGGTGAATGCCTGTAAGCCCGGCCATGTCTGCCAGGTCTGCCGGGTTTTCATTACCTGACAACAGGTTGGCTGCATAAATGGTCCTGATATGGGCCAGTTCCCCCTGAATTTTTTCAGGGGGTTCATGGAGGAACAACACCGCATCGGCAACCAGGGGGTTGAGCTGCCATTGCCGGAACAGCCACGCACTCACCCGGGGAGCATCTGTCTGGAAAACAGTCATTTCAGCCCGGGCTGCTTTTTTTTCCATGTCATTGGTTTTCAAAATAGGGGCATATTCCTGGGGAAATGTCTGCATCAGGGCCAGGCGGCCGATATCATGGAGCAGTCCGGCCAGAAAAAATTCATCCAGATTGCCCAGACCCTGTTCTTTTGCCAGGTTTTCCGCCATGAGTGCACAGGTGTAGGAATGATACCAGAACTGTCCCATGTTGAATCCCGGCAGTTTTCTGGACAGGCTGAAAAAATGCAGGGCTGCGGATGAAATGGCCAGGTTGCGGATGGTGTCCACCCCCAGATACACCACAGCATTTTTGATTGTGGTAACCTCCTGGCGCAGGTTGACATAGGATGATCCCATGATCTGGAGAAGCTTGGCAGTCAGGGAAGGATCTGTGGAAATAATTCGGGTCAGTTCCCGGGTGCTGGAATCATCGTTGCTACAGGCCTTTACCAGGGCAACCATGACCTGTGGCAGCTGTGGCAGATGCCTGGACTGTCCCAGTTTTTCAAATACGTTGTTCACCCGGATCCGATCCAAAAAATGCTGCGTTGGGGGTTTTTGCTCTTTTACTCATGGTTTTTATAGTTATTTTACCACCACAAATCAATAGGTTTAAAAAATAATCGCAATGATTTATTATGTGATCGTTTATGATAATACCGACTTGAAACCTTTGCCCCAAGGAAAGTTTTCCCATGTTTACACCCAATGATCTGATGGATATTGCCGCAAAAATGGAAAAAAACGGCCAGGCCATTTACCTGGAAGCCAAAAAAAAGGTGGACAGCCGCACCCTGAAATCCCTTCTCCAATGGATGGCTGATGAAGAAGCCGCCCACAGGGAGTGGTTTTTGGAGCAAAAAAACACCTGGAACGTTTCTGGCGCACACACTGATCTGGAAGCCATGCTGCCGGACGTTATCAAAGAGATGATGGGAGAAAAAACACTGTCTCTGGATGATGTGGATTTTTCGCAGATCCGGTCTGCCTCTGAAATGCTTGACACATTTGTCGTCTT
>JAABRW010000450.1 GCA_011390695.1 Desulfotignum sp. | reverse complement strand
AAGCAGCCTTGATTACCGTAAACAAAAGGGCTTCCGTATTTATAGACACACCCGACCTGGTATTAAAATAAAATCCCAGAACCGTGGAATCCACCGCAGGTCTGGGGAAAAAAGCCGCCGGACCTACATTTGCGACACATTCGATATCTGCTGCATACCGGGCAACCGCAGATAGACGGGAATATGCTTTTTTCCCGGGAGATGCCAGGATACGGTCTGCCAGTTCTTTTTGGAACATTAAAAACGCCTTTTCTATATAAACCCGTTCCTGGACAAGCCGGAACAGAATCTGGGAAGAAATATTATAGGGCAGATTGGAGATGACCACAAGTTTTTTATCTTTGGCCAGGGCTGCGATATCGGTTTTCATTACATCTGTATTCAGTATTTCGACCCAGTCAATACCCTGGCTTTCCAGTTCCTGTCTGAGCAGGGGCACCAGGCGCCGGTCTTTTTCCACCACCACCACCTGCCGGGTTTTTTCTGCAATGGGTATGGTCAGGGCACCCAGGCCGGGACCGATTTCCAGTACCCGGCTGTCCGCAGATATCCCGGTCCGGTCGACAATCATCCGGGCCGTGGGAGGGCTGGATAAAAAATTCTGTCCCATTTCCTTACCTGCAAAGAGTTTTTCCTGTTTTAACAATTGTCCTGGATGCGTCATGTTATTTGTCCGAATTTCAAATAGGTTATGGTCCAGATTTTCAAGTTTGTGCCCCTAAGGAAATTTACTTTTTATGCTCCCTGCAAAATTACTACTTGACTTTCATTGTATTGAGAAGTAATTTTAATTTTACAATAAACAATTAATATACGCCAACATTACACAAGATTCAATACCGGCGCGCAGGATAAAATAGCAGAAAGGCTTTCGGTCAAGCTTTTCCGGTCTGTTATTATTGGTGCGTACATTTATCGTCAGCGGTATGCAATCAGGGTATTAAAAAAACAACTTATGAGGATCAGGAGATGCATCATGTCAAACAACATGGACATTGGGACCAACTGGGAAGGCTTTATCAAAATGTTGCTGCAGCGCCTGGATATGCCGACAAAAGAAGACATCAATATGCTTCATGAAAGGCTTGACGCGCTGGAACAACTCATTCATCAAAAACAGTCCTTTGCAAAAAAACAGCGCCGGACTAAACCTGCCAGGCGAAAAAGCGCATCCGCCACTGTCCTGGAAATTATTGCCAACCATCCTGAGGGTACAAATTTTAAAACCATCAAGGCTGCCACAGGATTTGATGATAAAAAACTGAGAAATATCATCTTCAGACTGGATAAAATCGGACGGATCCAACGGGTCCGCCGGGGTATTTACAAAACAACCTAATCAATCGGAAAGTCATCCATATGAGTATTTCAACATTTTCGCAGGGCCAGTCCATACACAATTATAAAGTCCAGCAGATCACCCCGCTGCCCATCATTGATGCCACAATGATCCAGCTGATCCACAAAAAAACCCGGGCCCGGCATTTCCATATTGCCAACAATGACAAGGAAAACACCTTCAGTGTTATTTTCCGCACGGTTCCCACAGATTCCACCGGGGTTGCCCATATTCTTGAACACACTGTTCTGTGCGGATCCAGGAACTTCAATGTCAGGGATCCGTTTTTTTCCATGATCAAGCGCAGTCTGTCTACATTCATGAATGCCTTCACCGCTTCAGACTGGACCATGTATCCTTTTTCAACCCAGAATGAAAAAGATTATTTCAACCTCATGGAGGTGTACCTGGATGCCGCATTCTTCCCGAAAATTGATGAATTGAGCTTCAAACAGGAAGGGCACCGGCTGGAGATCGATCCTGATCAGGATCCGGAACTGGTTTACAAAGGGGTGGTGTACAATGAAATGAAAGGCGCCATGTCTTCCCCCAGCCAGGTCATGGGCCGGGCTTTGCTCAAAAGCCTGTATCCGGACACCACATACAGCAACAATTCCGGAGGCGACCCCCTGGAGATTCCCAGGCTCTCCTGGCAGGATCTCAAAGCGTTTCACAGCCGGTATTATCATCCATCCAATGCCCAGTTCTACACCTATGGGTGCCTGCCCCTGGAAAAAACCCTGGCTTTTATTCATGAAAAGGTACTGGACCAGTTTGACTATCTTTCAGTGGATTCACTTGTGCCGCCCCAGCCCCGATGGAAAAGTCCCAGACAGGAAACCCATTGCTATGCCTATTCCGATTCAGAAGATATGGCAAAAAAATACCAGGGATGCGTTGCCTGGCTGACCTGTGATGCCAAAGATACATTTGAGATTCTGGTGCTCACAATTCTTGACCAGATTTTGATGGGCAATTCCGGATCTCCCTTGCGAAAAGCCCTGATTGATTCAAATCTGGGTTCTGCACTGGCAGACTCATCCGGGTTTGAGCCTGACAACCGGGATGCCATGTTTGTGTGCGGCCTCAAGGACATCACCAAAGATTCCGTAAAAAAAGTGGAAGAAATTATTTTTTCCACCCTCAAGGATTTGATAGACAAGGGAATTGACCCGGAACTTATTGCGTCTGCCATCCACCAGATCGAGTTCTACCGCAAAGAGATCACCAACACACCTTATCCCTTCGGCATCAAACTGCTGATCTCCTTTGCCGGCGCCTTGATACACGAGGGAGATCCTGTGGCCTGCATCAATATCGACCAGGATCTGGACCGGCTCAAGCAGGCAATTGCACAGGGCAGATTCCTGGAAGAAAAACTGCAGACCTATTTTATTGACAACCCCCACCGGGTGTTGTTTACCCTGGAACCGGATCCGGAACTGGAAACAGTCACCCGGGAGAAGAC
Organism: Desulfotignum sp.; assembly: GCA_011390695.1. The sequence continues at coordinate 5,691 of JAABRW010000450.1, read as the reverse complement.
CCGCAGGGAACTTGCAAAAATATACAGGCAGCTGTCACAAAAAGACCTGGAAAAGATAAAAAATGATGCAGATATGCTTGCACAGCTGCAGGAAAAACAGGAAGATATTTCTGTGCTGCCCACCCTGGAACTGTCGGATGTTCCTCCCCGCATAGAAATCATCAATCCGGACCACCTGGACCAGGTACACAACGTCACCAGCTATAACAAGGCAACATCCGGAATTTTGTATTTTACCTGTCCTGTAGGGGCAGGCCATGTTGAAACAGGTTTTTTCCCGCTGATACCTTTTTTTTGCCAGGCATTTACCAACAGTGGTACCCGCAGCCAGTCCTATGTACAGATGGCGGAAAAAATGGACAGGTATACCGGCGGGATTACATTGTCACCCTTTTCCGGTACCTACTTCAACAAGGAAGCAGATTCCCATGTATTTTTGGCCCTCCAGGGAAAGGCCCTGGACCGGAATGTGGAAAATTTGTTTGATATCGTAAAAGAATTTGTCCTGGATTATGGATTCACCGATCTGGACCGCATTAAAAATCTGCTTTTGCAATACCAGGCCGGCATGGAAGCCGCCATTGTCTCCACCGGCCACAGATATGCCATTTCCCTGTCATCGCGCCACCTGTCAATTGCATCCCATATCAACGAAATATGGCATGGCATTGCCCAGTATAAAACCATCAAACAGATGATAAAAAAAATTGGCGCTCCAGATACAGCCGGACCGGTTCTGGAAACACTGGTTGCCAACCTTGATGCCATGGCTGCCAGTATGCTGCGGAAAGACAATTTCAAGCCGGCTGTCATTGGAAGTCCGGAAGCCATTTACCAGGCCGACGCAGCCATCGGCAAAATGATGAATGACCTGAATAATGGTTCCAGACCCGCTTTTTTTACCCCGGACATCTCTTTGGACCAGCAGCTCCCCAGGGACGGATGGTATACCAACACAGCGGTTTCCTTTGTGGGCCAGTCGTTTAAAACCGTGGGTATCACCCATGAAGATTCTCCCGGCCTGGCAGTGATCAGCAAAATTCTGCGTTCTTTGTTTTTACACCGTGAAATACGGGAAAAAGGCGGGGCATACGGCGGATTTGCCATCTATAATTCAGAAGAAGGCATTTTTTCCTTTGGCTCCTACCGGGATCCCCATATCAAAAGGACCCTGGATGTTTATACCCGGGCATGTGCGTATATCATGAAAGGGGATTACACCCAGACCGATGTCAAGGAAGCTATTCTTCAGGTCTGCTCTGATATCGACCGGCCGGAAACACCCGGCCCGGCAGCCATGAAAGCTTTTTACCGGAATATTGCCAAACTCACCGATGAGATACGGCAGCAGTTCAAGGATGAACTGCTGAAGCTGGACAAACAGCGGATCCAGGCCATTGCCCGCAGGTATTTTGACCCGGACAGCCGTGAAGCCGGTATCTCGGTTATCTCCAGCAAATCTTTGCTGGAGCAGGCCAACACGGCACTGGAAAAAGAAGGCCGGTCCCCGCTGGAACTTATAAAGATATAAGCGCCATGGACCCCGGGGTTCCTGCTGCTTTTTTTACAGATGCGGTTTTGTCCCGGTTTCATTTTTTCAGCAGATCAGAAATCTGCTGGTCAGTCTCTTTGGGAAAATCTGCTCTCATCCTGGCAATATCCAGGGTATGCTGTCCCAGCAGCCGGTATAAAGCTGAAAACTGCGGCATTTTTTGGTCAATATCTGCCAGGTGGCTTGCAATGATGGCTTCATCACCCCGCACCACCGGCCCGGTCAGCGCATCCACACTTCCTTTTGATGCGATGTTGTGCAGGGTTCCCTGAATCAGGGGCGCCAGGATTTCATAGGCCCGGGCCTGATCAAGTCCGGTCCGGCCCAGCAGGGTCAAGGCAAAATGTTCCAGGGTGACCAGGTAATTGGAAGCCACAACAGCTGCTGCATGGTAAAGGGTTTTGGCTTCGGTGGGAATGGTAAAAGGCCTGGCCTGAAGCGTTGCCACAATTTTTCGCCCCAGGATTTCTGCCCCGGGGCTTCCCTCAATGGACATATTGATACCTGCAAAAGGTGATGCCTGGCCGGGTTCATACGGGGCAAACGCCTGGAGAGGGTGCAGGGAACCGGTTTCAGCCCCGGTTTTCCGGGCAGATGCCAGTATTTCTGAAGACAGGGCCCCGGAAAGATGAAAAACCGCACTGTTTTCATTACACCCGCCGTATGCTGCCATTTGATCGCAGACAGGCGCTATGAGACTATCCGGAGTGGTAATAAAAACAAGCTCACAACTTTTGGCTGCATCTGCTGCATTTTCGAACACCCCGCCTCCCCCGGCATGGTGCGCGGCATTTTGTGCGGACGTACGGGTTCTGCTGAAAAAAGCAGCCGGCTGATACCCCTGGCCTGCCAGGTATACTGCCAGATTGGTTCCCACACGCCCGCACCCGATAACACAAAAATCTGTTTTTGCTTTACTTGTATTCATATTCATCCGATGGGAAACCGCCCTGCTGCACCTCATCAATATAAGCTGCCAGCCCTTTTTTTGCCTCAGCTGCCAGGTCTGCGTATTTTTTCACAAATTTGGGCAAAAACCGGTCATTGATGCCCAGCATGTCATGGAGCACCAGGATCTGGCCGTCGCAGTGGGGGCCGGCACCAATGCCTATGGTGGGTATTGTCAGGGCCCGGGTAATTTTTTGGGATATGGGGGACGGAATGCCTTCCAGAACAACAGAAAAGGCACCGGCTGCCTCCACATCCTGTGCATCCTTAAGCAGCCGCTTTTCATCCCGCTGCACCTTGAACCCGCCCATCTGGTGAACCGATTGGGGGGTCAACCCGATATGGGCCTGGACCGGTATCCCGGCTTTGGCCATAGCCGTGATTACCGGGCAGACATCAGCCCCGCCCTCCAGCTTGACTGCGGCAGCGCCTGCCTCCTTTAAAAACCGGCCGGCATTTTCCACGGCTGCATCCAGAGATCCCTGGTAAGACATGAAGGGCATATCCCCCACCACCAGTGCCCGGGAACAGCCCCGGGAAACCATGGCAGTATGGTAGATGATTTCATCCATGGTCACGGACAGGGTGTTTGGTTTGCCCTGGACCACCATTCCCAGAGAATCCCCCACCAGGACAGTGTCAATACCTGCCTGATCCAGCATCCGTGCAAACGGGAAATCATAGGCAGTCAGCGCAGTGATTTTTTTGCCTTCCTGTTTCATTTTCATCAGTGTTGATACGGTAACCTGTGATTGCATGGCTTTTTTCCCTCCAATTATTGATTCCTTTCACCTGGGAAATACCTTAGAATAAAACCGGCCAATTTTCAACCCCGGTTTGTCCGGATTCGGCACCACTGCTGGTATTGGTGCATGCTGGACAACGCTTTTACCGCACGTTCCGGTGAGGGGAAAAATACCCCTTTATACGCCATATCATCATACCGGTAAAGGGTCTGGCTGAGGGCATCGGTGAGCAGGCTGACCCCCAAAACAGGCTTATTGTATTTTTGTGTCATCTCCACCACATACCGTGTATAGGCTTCTTCAAATTCCAGTATCACCTGTTTAAATGCCGCCACCTGTTCTTTGGAAATGGAGGGGTCTGTTTTGGTAATGGATTTGGCCATGTTATTCACCAGGACCCGTTTGCCATGAATCCCCAGGTGAATGACCGCATCGCACCCATCCCATTTGAGCAGCTCTTCCAGGCAGGTTTTGGGAACCTCAGGATCACCCTCTCCCACCAGATCCACGGGATTGCCATGGCTCCAGAAGTCCGGAAGCACAGCATTCAGCCGTTCAATGATTTCTTCTGATAAAGGCGGCACCACAAGCCCGTATTCCGCACACAGGTCTGTGGCAATCACCCCCCAGCCGCCTCCTAAGGTCATGATGGCCACCCGGTTACCCCGGGGCAGGGGCAAAGAGGAAAACACCGCAGACAGGTCCAGCAGTTCCATGGGCTGGTCCACCTGGATGATGCCGGCCTGGCGGCAGGCTGCATCGAACACCCGGGCATTGGATGCCATGGCACCGGTATGACTGGCGGCAGCCTGCTCCCCCTGTTTGGTGCGGCCGCCCTTGAGCACCACCACCGGTTTTTTTCTGGATACCCGCCTGGCGCTGTTGAAAAACCGCCGGCCGTCCTTGACGCTTTCAATATACAAAACCACAGTGCGGGTGAGGGCATCTGCTTCAAAGGCTTCCATATAGTCTTCAATGGTGACCATGGCCTCATTTCCGGATCCGGAAAAGGCCCGGATACCGATACCCTGCTGCTCGGCAAAGGCCAGAAGCTGTGTGCCCATGTTACCGGACTGGCTCACCAGGGCAGTGGATCCGGGGATGGGATATGCATGGGCAGCACTGCAGTAAATATCTGCATGGGGATTGCACATGCCCATGGTATTTGGTCCCAGAATCAGGATACCGGCTTTTCGTGCCTGTTCCACCAGTTTTTCTTCCAATGCCGCTCCCTGGTCTCCCACTTCCCGGAACCCGGAAGTGATGAGCAGCATGCCTTTTACCTTTTTGGCCCGAAGTTCCGGAATCAGATCCATGACATGCCGGGCCGGCACCGTGACCACAGCCAGATCCACATCTGCAGGGATGTCGGAAACCGAGCTGTATACCTGCCTGCCCATGATGGTCCCGCCTTTGGGATTCACCAGATACACCTTTCCCTTATAATCCCGGGACAGGAGGTTGGAAGGCAGCATATGCCCCCACTTGCCCGGTGAAGCAGATGCCCCCACAAAGGCAATGGATGCCGGATAGAAACACGCCCCCAGCGTTTTCAAATCAATGCGGGGGGACAACCCGTTTTCCCTGACAGGGGGGCCGGTGATAATGAGCCCGTCCACTGCCACAGGTACGCCGTCAGGCTGAATGATCAGTGGATTGATATCAATTTCTCTGATCTCAGGCCAGGTGACTGCCAGATCGGAAAGCCCTTTTAAAACAGTCTTTATCGCCTGTATATCACAGGCAGCCTCTCCCCTGAAAGCCCGAAGCAGTGATGCACCGGCAAAAGATGCCAGCATATCATCCATATCCGCCTCATCCAGGGGTGCGATCTTAAAGACTATATCTGCCAGTGCTTCGGTGAATATCCCTCCCAAACCGAACATGATCACCGGCCCGAACTGGGGGTCCCTGAACATTCCGGCAACAAGTTCGCGTTTTCCCTGAACCATGGGCTGCACCAGGAACCCTTCCAGATCTTTGCCTGCACGGGCCGTCATTTTTCGGGCCGCAGCCATGACCTGGCCTTTTGTGGTCAGCCCCAGGTGCACCAGATCTGCTTCTGTTTTATGCAAAACCGCTGCACCCATTCCCTTGAGAACCACGGGAAATCCTGATGCTGCTGCTGCCCTGGCCGCATCTTCCGGTGTTTTTGCCGGGTAATCCTTTACCACCGGCATGCCCATGGCCTGAAAAATCTGTTTGGCATGAGCTTCTGTTATGTGTTTTTGTTTTTTCTTTGCAGCCTTTGCCAGGACCGCTTCAATATCAATGGTACCCATTATTTTTTTACCCCGTAAGATACAATGTTTATAATACCGCTGGATGCGGCCTGCACATCGAGTTCCCTGTCAAATATCACCTGCTTCAGACAGGTATGCTCAATGGCCCCTAGTATGACTTTCTGCAATAAAATCGGATCAGTATCCGGCTTGAGTTCTTTTT
>JAABRW010000449.1 GCA_011390695.1 Desulfotignum sp. | reverse complement strand
CCAGCCGGAAATCAGTTTTTTCATATCTTTTCCCTTTACCCTTTGCTCAGGGATTTGAATATCTGGTTAATGCCCATGTACCGGTTATAGGTATAGACGATGATGACCAGCAGCAGCAGGAGAATGACGGAAATCGCCGACCCGAACGGCCAGTCCAGGGTGCCGATGACCCGCTTGAAGATCAGGTTGGCAATCATTTCATTGCCCGGCCCCCCCAGGATCATGGGCGGCAGATAGGTGCCGCAGGTGAGCACGAATACCAAAAGACACCCGGCACTGACCCCGGGCAGACTCAAAGGCAGGGTAACCTCCCGGAATGCCTGCCACTCCGTACAGCCAAGGCTTTTGGCAGCCTCGGTCAAACTTTTGTCGATACCGTCCAGGCTCACATAGATATTTAAAATCATGAACGGCAGCAGATATTGAATCAAACCCATGATCACGGCCCCTTCATTGTACAGCATGGGAAGCGGGGTTGAAATCAGGCCGTATTTCAACAGCAGGTGATTGATCAGACCGGAATCCCCCAGGATGTTGATCCAGCTTAAGGTACGGATGATGAAGCTGATCCAGAAGGGCAGCATGACCAGGATCATGAGAAACGGTTTTAACCGGGATTCGGTGCGGTAAAAAAAATAGGCCGGGATATAGCCCATGATCAGACAGATAAAAACGGTTTCCAGGGCAACACGAATGGTGTTGAGCAGGATGACCGGATAAAAAGAATCGGCAAAAAATTTGGCATAATTGCCGAACTGAAATGCCGGAATATCCATGCCGGAGGGGGCCCTGAGCCAGAAACTGTAAACCACCACAAAGCAGACCGGTACAATGAGCAGCAAAAACACGGCTGTCAGAGAAGGTGACAGCAGCAGCCAGGGTTTCCACGGTTTTTCTTTCATAGATCAATACCTTATTGGGTTTTACACATTCATGCGGCACATATGCGAAACAATTATTTGACTTTAATTTAATACAAGATATATGCCATTCTAAAAATGAAATTCATAACTTATTGAAAAAAAAGAATATAGTAATACTTGTCTGCATGCACTCTGGTTGGGTTTCAGGCATTTGATTCATTTATGAATCTAAATTATCAGGCAACATATTGAATTAAAAATATTTTCTTCTTGATTTAAAAACGAATCAATCAATATTTTCTTTAAGACCTTTTGGAAAAAGCGATATCCCCGAGTTTGATTCAAAAATAAATCAAAGTAGAAAGCCGGGGGTGGATATCAGGCTATCATGGCAATACCGTATTTTTTGAATTTTCTCACCACCGTTGGCTGGCTGATACCCAAAAAGGCGGCTGCTTCCCGGGTGGTTCTGCATCTGGCCGCAGCCTGCATAAGCATGTCATGTTCCACCGTCTCAATGGCCTGCCCCAGGGAGATACGGGCTTTGCGGAATCCTGATCCGGCCACAGGCGGGGCCGGCGTTTCCGTAAACCGCACCAGGTAATCATCCAGCTGCCGGCGGTCACACATGGCCACTGCCTGTTTAACCATATTGATCAGTTCCCGGACATTGCCGGAAAAAGAGTGGGATTTCAGGGCCTGCAGGGCCTTGTACCCGATGTGGGCCCGGCGGTTGTATTTTTTGTTGTACCGTTTCAGGCAGAGCCGGGTCAGTTCCAGAATATCTTCAGGCCGGTCCCGCAGGGGCGGGATGGCAAGGGTAAAGGTGTTGAGCCGGTGAAGCAGGTCCAGGCGGAATTGTTTTTTGCGGGTCAGCTGCTCCAGGTCCTGGTTGGTGGCGGCAAGTATGGAACAGTCGATTTTTTTTGATTTTGTGCCTCCCACAGGCATGATTTCCTGGTCATCCAGGTATTTGAGCAGCTTGGCCTGGACCCCTGGAGACAGCTCACCGATTTCATCCAGAAAAAGCGTGCCCCCGGCTGCCAGTTCAAACAGACCGGCCTTGCCGGTTTCCCTGGCACCGGTAAACGCCCCTTTTTCATATCCGAACAATTCCGCTTCCAGCAGGTTTTCCGGCAGGGCCGCACAATTGATCTGGATAAAGGGGTTGCCGGAGCGCTGGCTGTGTTTATGGATGAATTTTGCCAGAAGCCCTTTGCCGGTACCGGATTCTCCCTGGAGCAGGATATTGGAGGCACCGATACGGGCCAGTTTGAGTGCCAGGTGCACCGCCTGTTTCATGGAAGGGCTCTGGGCCACAATATTGTTATCTTCCAATTCCCGCAAGGTCAGCTCAGTGAGCTCTTCCCGCATCTTTTCCGATTCCTGGCGCACCTGGGCCAGTTTTTGCTTCATATCCCTGATAAGGGAGATGTCCCGCTCGTTCACCACCACAAAGGAGATGTTTCCGGCATCGGTAAAAACAGGCGTGCCGGTCACCAGCAGAGAATAACCGGATTTCGGGGTGGTCTGGACCAGACTTACCTGGCGCCGGGTTTCCAGGACTTCCTGGGTGGCGGACCGGTTGATCTGGCCTTCTGCGACAAGGGTTCTGACATCCTTTCCCACAACCTCTGATGCCTTGATGCCGTTGAGCCGCTCCGCTGCCTGGTTCATTTTCAAAATCCTGCCCTGGCCGTCACATATCATCAGGCCGTCGGCAGACCGGGTGAAAATGGTTTCCAGAAAAAACAGGTTCTTATCCTTCATACACTATTTTCCCGTTGAAAAGGGTCAGCACCACCCGGGCCGCGGCAATCTCATCCGGATCGATCATAAAGATATTGCGGTCGGTCACAATGAGATCGGCCAGTTTCCCCACAGCCAGGCTGCCCAGACAGTTTCCTGTACCCGAGGTCAGGGCCGGGGTGAGGGTATACCCCTGAACTGCCTGGTCCACCGTCAGGCACTGTTCCGGGTACCAGCCTTTTTCCGGGGTCTGGTTCATGCGTTTGCGGGTGACAGCCGAATAAATCCCGCAAAAGGGATTGGGATCCGCCACAGGGGCATCGGAACTGAACATGGTGGGAATGCCTGTGGCCAGGATATTTTTGAAAGTATAGGCATATTTTCCCCGTTCTCCGGCACACTGGTCGATCATGGAAATATCCAGGCTCATGTTGTTGGGCTGGCAGGAGACAGCCAGGTTTTTCAGCCTGCCCAGGGCTTCCAGGTCTTCGGGCAGAATCATCTGGGCATGTTCCAGCCGGTGGGGAATGCGGCAGCGGCTCTGGTGCAGTGCCTCCACCCTGGCAAACACAGAGACCACCTCATGCACGGCCCGGTCTCCCACAGCATGGACCATGCAGGAAAGACCGCTTTTGTCCGCCTGGATAACCGCCTGTTCGATATCTGCAACCGGCGTGAGGGGCATGCCGTATGCTGCATCCAGATAGGGTTCTGTCACCCAGGCCGTGCGTGCCCCCATACCGCCGTCACTGAAAAATTTCAGATGCCCGATGCGCAGCAGATCATCACCGAATCCGGTACACAGCCCCAGATCCACTGCCTGGGCCGTCATTTCACCGGGCAGGGTCACATGACACCGCAAAGCCAGTTTTCCGGCAGCATGCAGGGCCTGCCACGCCTGCAAAGCGACAGCCCCTTCCTTTCCCCCCATGAGCCGGATATCATGGATGCCTGTCAATCCCAGGGCATGGGCATGGGCCATGGCTTTTTCCAAATTTTCCAGGAGCTGGTCAAAGGTCAGTTCCGGTACCACCGTCCGGATTATGTTAGGCGCCGTTTCCTTGAGAATCCCGGTGGGGAGCCCGCTGCCGTCCCGGACGATAACCCCCTCCTCGGGATCGGGGGTCAATGCATCGATGCCTGCCAGGGACAGGGCCATGGAATTGGCCACTGCCAGATGCAGGTCACACCGCCAGATACATACCGGATTGTCCGGGGCTGCCTTGTCCAGGTCCTGGCGGTCGGGTATGCGGTTTTCCGGCCAGTCCGATTCATTGAACCCCTGTCCCAGGATCCACTGCCCCGGTCCCAGCAGTGCGGCTTTTTCCCTGATGGCGGTGTGCATGCCGGCAAAATCCCTGGTTTTTGCAAAATCGATGCTGTTGAGGTTCACGGCCCATTCATAAAAATGAAAATGGGTGTCAGTGAACCCGGGCAGCACCAGTTTTTTATCCAGATCCAGGACCCGGGTGTTGGGACCTGCCATGTCCAGGATGGCTGTATCATCTCCCATGGCTGCAATATGCCGGCCTGCCACAGCCAGAGCAGTGACAGTGTCCCGGCCGGCTGCCGGGACAAACCCTGATCCAGGGATATAAACTGATTCAGGGGTATATAAATGTGCGTTGTATAAAATCAGATCAGGTGTCATCAAACCAGGTATCCTTGTTGAAAAGGGTCGGTTGTTTCCACAATAAAATGGTGCACCCCGGTGATCCATGCTTTTCCGGTGATCCGGGTGACACAGGCTTTTGTGGTGCCGATGTGGGTTTCTTCCACCAGTTCGGCCCCAAAGGTGGTGTCCAGGGGACTGGCATTTATATAGGGCTGGTGCAAAGTGATTTTTTTGTGGTGGTGCAGCAGGGCCAGTTTGGCAGCAGTGCCGGTACCGCAGGGAGATCGGTCCATGTGGGACTCTCCGTACACCACCATGCCCCTGCCTTCTGAATGGCCGTCCCGGGTGACTGATTCATAAAATTCGGTCACATCAACGGTATTGACATCCGGCCGCTCCGGATGAACCACGGTGAGCTGGGCATTGGCAGCATCGATAATCTTCATGCCCAGATCCACCAGCACAGACTTGTTTTCCAGAACCGGCGCCAGGTTTATCTGTCCGGTATCCACCATGGCAAAAAAACCACCGGTGCAGACCAGGTCCACAAAAATTGGTCCGAATCCTTCCACCTGGATCTGCTGATCCGTTGCCAGCACAAAAGAGGGAACCATTTTAATGGAAACCGATGTTACCCCGCCATTTTGTACATGGGCCAGGGCATGCATGATCCCGGACGGGGTATCAATGTTCACCCGGTTTTCACCTTCTTTCAGTACCAGGGTACCGGTGCGGGCCAGGGTGGTCACCGCCCCGATAGTGGCATGGCCGCACAAAAAAGGGTATCTTCTGGCATCCATATAGATCAGTCCAAAGGCGGCATCCGGGGAGACCGGTTCTGTTACCAGAGCAGCCAGCACCTGGCGGGAGCCCCGGGGTTCTTTGGTCATCAGACAGCGCACATGGTCATGACGGGTTTTAAAATATGTGAGTTTTTCCATCATGGTATTGCCCGGAATCTCAGGAACACCATCCACAATCAGACGGGTGACTTCTCCTTCGGTGTGGGAGTCAATGGTGGTAATAACAGGACCACCGCTGTCATATATTTTTGAAATATCAGGAGAAGGAATCATAAAGCTTACATCCTTTGCAAAGATTGCAGGTTATTGGTCATGGATATTTTCACACGTTTGTACCACCGGAATATCGGGCATCACCCCATTGTCCGGTTCTGGTGCATGGGGCATGAGAACTGCCTGGGAAGTCTTTCCGTCCACCCGGATATGCAGTCCCTCTTCAAAGTGAATATGTTTCAAATAGGTGGTGGTGGTATTGCATGTCCGGCACCTGAAAAAGTCATAGTCAATGAATTCCTGTGAGTTTTCCGACACCGTGATATAGGAGATGCCAAGGGAGGTGATGTTCTGGAAAAAATGGGATCCCTGGGACGGGTCTGCCTTGATGCTCTCAATGGTGGTCTCCACCATGACCCCCACATTGGAAATATCGTTCCAGGCAACAGGAATGCCCAGCCACCGGTCGGATGACCCCCAGCGGCCCGGGCCGATGAGCACATACTTTTTACCTGAATCATTGAAAAGGGCGTTGATCCTGTTTATTTCCGCGGCTATTTCCACGGTTCTGGCGGGATCAAAGGTTTCAGGATCCACATACACCAGATCATAGATGTCTTTGTATTCACCATTGCCAAGGGAATGGGCGGAATAGCAGAATGCATTGTCCCTGTCTTTTGCGGTGATTTTCACCTCCAGGTTCTGTTTGTACCGGCCCATGGGCCGGATCTGGAGCAGGGAAAACCGGGGTTTTTCCTTTTCATCCCCGGGCAGGTTCACGGCAAACTCTACCTCCACCGAAGACCCCATCCAGCGGCTGCCGATCCGGCTTACCTCGGACAGGATCTGTGCCAGCGGAAAGCTGTTGTGTTTCAGGATATTGGCAAAGGTGAGAACCGGAAATCCTTTTTTTGAAAAGATATCCCTGATCCGGTTGTCCTGGACATGAAAGGTGGAACACAGTTTCTGCACAGCCGGGTGGTCCTGGGCATCCATCAGTTCCAGTTTTTCCAGTGTGGGATCTTCTGCCGGATCTGCACAGAATGCATCAGGCTGTGGAAAAACATCCATTCTCAGGGCATAAAAGTATTTCTGGGCGTTTTCCAGGATATCATTCACCATGGAGAACTGGGGCAGAAACTGGGGGTATTTTGGGCAGAACCGCAGGGTCTGGCCCCCTTCCATGACAATTTTTCCCAACCCCAGCGCAAGGTAGGAAATGCCCTCTTCCGCCTTGAGATGGGCGATGGGATAAAAATTATAGGATTGTGCCACGCCGGCAATAGTGGGGTAAAAATAATTTTTATACTGGATGCCGGTGAGTTCCTGGAGAATCACGGCCATTTCCTCGTCTTCGGTCCTGTGCATGGTGCTTTTTGCATAGGATCTGGGGGCTTTCATATAGGTGGAGGCATAGACCATCTTTACGGCCATGATGAGCCGGTCCAGGCGTTTTTCCAGGCTGTCGTCCGCATTGGGCAGCATATAGGTTTTGTAAAGACCGGCAAAAGGCTGGTAATGGGCATCTTCAAACAATGAGGATGACCGGATCGCAATGGGGTACCGGACGTGGCGCAGGTACACCTTCAGGTTCTGTTTGAGCCAGTCCGGAAACCGGGCCTGTACAAACGCTTCTACCACCTGCTCATCTTTGAGTTCCCCGGGAGAATCCAGCAGCTGCGCCAGCTTGTTGTCCTCGATAAACATTTTGAATCCGTCCGTGGCAATGACAAATGTCTGGGGGATGTGGATATCCACATCCGGAAATTTATTGATCAGCTCCTCATCCCGCTTGATCTGGGAGGCCATGAAAGCCAGCCCCCTGGCCTTGCCCCCCAGAGAACCGGTGCCGATCTTTATGAATCCGGTGTCTGAATCGAATTTTTTGGAATCAAATTCAATGACCTGACCCTGGCGGGTTCCTTTACGTCTGGCCCGGATACTGTCGATGAGGAACCGCTTCAGGCTCTTGGGATCGGGAAAATCATCAATGGTATAGGGCTTGAGGCTCAAGGCAAAGCTGATCTCACTGCGGGCCATGAGCCACCGGGAAAAATCATTGTTTTTGGCATGAAATACAATGGATGCATCCGGAATTTCCGGCAAAATCTTTTCAATGGCCCGCAGATTACTGGCCCGGGCGATCTCATCACCATTGGGCATTCGGAAGACAAAGGCACCGAAACCCAGACACCCCACAAAAAAGGTTTTGATCCGGTCATTGAGATTGCTGGAATTCTTGTTGACAAACACCGCCGGGATCTGGTGGGCCAGGTCCCGGCTGCGCTCTTCCGTACTCAGCACAAGCAGGGGCAGATCCGGTATTTCCTTTTTGATCCGGGTCAACAGGGTATAGCCGGCATTTTCATCCTCCTTGCCGTTCCTGGGATACCGCATATCGGAAAACACGGACAGCACATAGGGTTTGTACTTTTCATACAGGGCCATGGCCTGTTCATAGTTGTGGGCCAGAAGCACCTTGGGCCTGCCCCGCATTTTGAGAAGCCGGTGTTCTTCATTGATGGATTCGTCAATCACCGACTGGGTCTGGAAAACGATCTGCTTGTATATCACCGGAAGAATCGCAGAATAGTGGTGGGGAGAATCCTCCACCATGATGACCACCCGGACCTGGGCATTACTGGTGTCAAAGGCCACATTTTTTTCATCTTCAAAATTTTTGATGATGGCCAGCAGCAGGTCGGCATTTCCCCCCCAGATATAGGCCCGGTCAATGGCGGTGGCGTTGTCAAGGCAGATATACTGGTTGATGTCGCAGGTGTTGTGAAGCAGCATGAAAAACGGCAGATCCGCATACTGCAGCTTGACTTTTTCCCCGAAATCATGGACCTCCATACCGTCCAGGCTGGGCATGGCCAGGATAAGATCGAATTTTTTGTTTTCCAGGCGCTCAAAGGCTTCCGCAGCTGAAGATACCCAGGTGAGCCTGGGGGGTTTTGACAGGTTCAGCCCCTTGTATTCATTGATTATCCGGTTGGAAAGCCTGCCCTCTTCCTCCATGATAAAGGCGTCATAGGGACTGGATACCAGCAGGATATCGCCGACTTTATTGGCCATGAGTTCATGGTAAATCTTGATGCCTGATTCCTGGTTAGCGGAAACATCCATTTTCCCATCCTGTATCAATAGAGTTCATATTTCACAAGCTTTCCGTCCAGCCCGCCGATTGTCAGGGGTTTTTTCCAGGACGGTGCCAGGGGCACATGTTTGATATATTTTGGTTCTCCAAAATATACCAGGGCCGAAGACCT
>JAABRW010000448.1 GCA_011390695.1 Desulfotignum sp. | reverse complement strand
TGCCGGCCGTTCACTGCCTTCTCCACCTTGAACCCTTTTCTTTCAAGCATCATTGACAGAAGATCCCGCATCTTCTGTTCATCATCAACTACCAGAATATGTGCCATTTTCTTGCCTTACCTTTATCATGTGTTCATGGGTACCGGAAAACAGGGAAATACAGAATCGGCACCCCCCGTTTTCCGGGTTCTCCACCCGGATACCGCCGCCGTGGGCTTTGATGACCTGATCGGCAAAGGCCAGGCCAAGCCCTGTTCCGGTGGCCTTGGTTGTAAAAAACGGTTCGAAAATTTTCAGCCTGTCCTGTTCTTTGATGCCTTTGCCCTGATCCGTCACAAACAGCTGCCATTTATCCTGGACCACCACCACTTTTATGTCAACCTTGCCGGTTTTGTTATTGGCTTCACAGGCATTTTTTATGATATTGCCGATGCCCCGTGACAACAGGTCGAAATCCGCCTGTGCCGTAAAGGGGGTGCCGGGAATATCACAGCAGATGTCCAGGCCGTTTCCGCCATGCTGGATCTCGAATCCCATCACCACCTGTTCCAGCATCTGGTTGAGATCCACCCGGTCAAACCGGGGTTTGGCCGGCCGGGAAAACATCAGAAAACTTTCAATCAGGGTATTGAGCCGGACAATTTCTTCTTCCGCATAGGTCAAAAGAATATTATCTTTGGGAATATCCATGTCTGTTTTCAACATTTCAAGGGAACTTTTGATGATTCCCAAAGGGTTTTTCACTTCATGGGCAATCATCAGAGAAAATTTTCCCACCTCGGCCAGGGTTTCCTGGCGGGCCATTTTCCTGTATGCCTGCTTCAGGGTTTTCCGGCCGGCAGCCAGAGAATCCAGCATATCATTAAAGGCATTGGCCAGCCGGGTGATCTCCGGGGTGGTGCCGGCGGCGGCCCGGATGGTGCGGTTGCCGGCAGACACTTTTCTGGCTGTCTCCGCCAGAGAGACCAGAGGGGCCACAAGAGAGCGTGACACAACATAAAAAATAATACAGGCCAGGCCGTTCAGCACCAGTGCTATATAAACAAAGCGCTTTTTCATTTGACTGGACAGGTCTTTGATGCCTTTCTCCGAATAGGTGACCTCAACCCGGCCGATGAGATCCGCATCCCGGATACCGGCCAGCCGGCTGATCCATGCTGCGCTTTCTTCAGTTTCTGATAAATACACCTTTTTCTCTACGCTTGCAAACGGACCCGGTATGTCTCTGGACACCGAAACCAAAGGGATATCCCTGTGGTCTGTGATATCCACCCCGGCAATATCATTTTCCTTGAGCATGTTATCAGCCAGTCCCTGGAGCAGGTTTTTTTCACCGATCAATATGCCCAGCTCGGAATTCAAGGCCAGGTACTGGGCCATGAAATCGATGCGCTGGTTGAACCGCTGGGTCACAAACTGGTTGATGATGGTCACCCCCAGGTATCCCATGGTAAAGGTGGTGGCACAAATGAGAAAGACAGCAGCAGACAGAACCCGTATGTGTATGCCGATATTTTTGGGAAACACGCTTTTCATCTGCCTGCCTCCATATTGAATCCAAGTTTTGCGGCAATCTCAGGATTGCTGCGGCTCTCAAACACAGGGGGCACACGGCGGCATGTTTTGCCGGTTAGGCTGTCCGTGATGATCTCTCCTGCCTGCCGCCCCAAAGCCTGGTAGTTGAATTCAAAGGAGAACAGGGCCCCGGTCCGGATAAAATAGGCATTGTATCCGATGACCCCGGTTTTTTTGTACAGGGCCTGCTTGATGACATACTGGATCAGTTTTTCAGAGATAACGGTCTGGTCCGGAATCATCCAGACAGCGTCAACCAGCGCCAGATTTTCTTCCAAAACCTGTGCAATCTGGTTTCTTTTAGTTACCTGAATCGGGATAATCTTTACAGGGATATTGCTGAAGGCTGCTGCTGCAGACGCTGCCTCGAAAAACCACTGGTTGTGGTCCGGATCAAACAAAAGGCCGATTTTCTCCAGGGATGGAAAGGCTTTGGAAATGGTGTCCAGCTGAACGGCCACAGGGATGCGCAGGGAGATACCGCAGGCGCCATCCGGTATCTGGGAGACCGCATCCGGATCCAGCACAGCGGCATAGATTTTTTTGCCGGAAATACTGGCCTGCCATATCAGGGATGCAGCTTCCGGGCCCACAGCCGCCACCAGGTCATAGGCGCCGGTGATGAGGCGGTCGGTCACCTGGGCGGTCACCAGGTCATCCCCCGGAGAAAGAAAAAACACATCTGTATCGGAAACGCCGAGACCGGAACTCTGAGAATCAGCAGTCTTTGGATTGGAAATCTGTAGATCGGCTGTCTTTCGGGACACCTGATCCAGTATGCCTTCGGTCACCTGCAGATAGGGCCGGATCTTCCGGGAAACCACTATGGCAGCAGTTGTGCCTGGGGCAGCAGTTGTGCTTACAGCCGTATCTGTGTCGGACGCACGCACCACAGGCGGTGCTGCCATGGTGCACAAGACAGCTATAATGACAAGATAATAAAGATTTCTTCTGCAGGTTACGGGCATTCGCGGTTTCCAGGTTCTGGTTCGGCCATCGCCAGGATTTTATACCAGAACCAAAAAATAATTACAAAACAATAATCCGGACCAGCAATTCTTCGGTGAAATTTTCAGCCAAAGATACGTAAGGTTTTCGCCCAGAACCAGAAAATATTTTTTGTAATGCTGATGTAAATATCCTTGTCCCTCGTATTTATTCGTCCTGCCTGAAATCAGCTGGTTTCCATCCAGTTTGTGGACAGAAAGATCCAGGAGCTGAACCTGGAACTGGCCGCATACCAGACTGCCCGCAATGCATATGCCAGAGCACTCACAGATATGTTAAACTCAGAAGGGACCCAGAATTAGGAGACCCCCATGTCCTGGACATCCGGCTATGTGGCCGACGTCGGCTACACTTTCGGCTATTACACAGAACTCAACCCTCTGCGGGCCAACCTGGCTTTTCCCAACACCGGCCTGGTGTGTCCCCAGATCGGCACGGCCTGAGAACTGGGATTCGGGCAGGGCCTGAGTGCCAACCTGCATGCCGCAGCAAGCACCACCCAGTGGTGGAGTACGGATTTCAACCCCTCCCAGGCCGGTTTTGCACAGGATCTGGCACAAGTATCAGG
Source organism: Desulfotignum sp. (assembly GCA_011390695.1). Next base: position 5,379 of record JAABRW010000448.1, on the reverse strand, counting down.
GTCCGGTGCCAGGCTGTATGATGATGCATTTGCCGATTTTGCCAACCGGCCGGACCTGCCGGAGTTCGACTATATCGGGATTCACGGCATCTGGAGCTGGATTTCCGATGACAACCGCAAGGTGCTGGTGGATTTTGTAAGGCGCAAACTGGCGGGGTGGTGTAGGTCGCACATAGAGAAGGTGGAGGTATTTGTTCTTGACCTCTGTTTTGCCTTGAAGTAGAGTGGTGTGGTAAGATTTGGGGGGTCTTGTCAAAGGAGTGTTCATGCCGACTATCAGCATGTTTTATGGCGTAATTATCTCAATGTTTTATGAAATTCAGACAAAACATCATTTGCCTCATGTTCACGCACGATACCAGGGTAAAAAAGTGTCGATTGCTATTGATGACTGTCGAGTTCTTGCAGGGTCATTGCCAACAAAACAATTGCGAATGGTTCAGGTTTGGGTTGATCTGCATCGAGAAGAGCTACAGGCGAACTGGGACTTGATGACACAAGGTGTGGAACCGTTCCGGATAGAGCCCCTACGTTGAGGAGGTGTAAAATGACATTACTTGATGTGGTAGATGTTCAGGTTACCGATGAGTATCAACTTTTATTGACATTTGAAAATCAGGAACAACGATTTTTTGACATGCGTCCGTTCATTGAAACTCCCCCGTGGAACAGATTGAAACATGGAGATGTTTTCAGAAAGGTACATATTCAGCAGGGTACTATTGTCTGGCCAGGACAGATCGATATAGACCCTGAGACTCTTTACGAGCTCTCGACAGTTACCGAAAAAAAGGTGTGTTGATTGCGGGAAGTCATTGTTGGTGCTGTATCGTATGGGAGAGCTTCCTTAATTTCTACATCGTACCTAAGGCAAAAATCCATGAAGCATATTCTTGTCACTGGCGGGTGTGGGTTCATTGGAACCAATTTTATCCAGTATGTGCATAAAAACAGGCCTGACTGGCATGTTTTTAACCTGGATGCCCTGACCTATGCCGGTAATCCTGCCAACCACAGCCATCTGGAAGACGATTCCAGGTATACCTTTGTCCATGGTAACATCTGCGATGCAGATCTGTTGACAGACCTGTTTGACAGCCACGGGTTTGACGGGGTGTTCCATTTTGCGGCGGAATCACATGTGGATCGGTCCATTGCCGGACCGGAGGTGTTTGTGCACACCAATGTCACAGGCACGTTCCGGCTGCTGGAAGCAAGCCTGGCCCATGTCAGGAAAAATACAGGCAGACCGTTCCGGTTTGTCCATGTGTCCACAGACGAGGTTTACGGCAGCTTAGGGTTTGATGATCCCGCCTTTACCGAGACTACCGCTTATGACCCCTCCAGTCCATATTCCGCATCCAAGGCGGCATCCGATCATTTTGTCAAAGCCTGGTACAAAACATTCGGCCTGCCGGTGGTGGTGACCAACTGTTCCAATAATTACGGGCCTTTTCAGTTCCCTGAAAAACTGATTCCCCTGATGATTCTCAATATTCTGGACAAAAAACCGCTGCCGGTCTACGGCAAAGGCATAAATGTCCGGGACTGGCTGTATGTGGAAGACCACTGTGATGCCCTGGTCCGGGCCTTTGAAAAAGGGAAGAACGGAGAGACGTATAATATCGGCGGGGGGGAAGAAAAAACCAACCTGGAGGTGGTGGAAACCATCTGCGATCTGATGGATGACAAAACAGGGCGGCCAAAAGGCAGCAGCAGGAAATTGATTTCATTTGTCACAGACCGTCCCGGCCATGATATCCGGTATGCCATCAATTCCGATAAATCTTTTGAAAAAATCGGATACAAAGCCAGGTTTTCCTTTGAACAGGCCCTGTCCGCCACCATCGACTGGTACCTGGAAAACATGGACTGGGTTAAGTCCGTTCAGACCGGGGCCTACCTGGAGTGGATCAAAACCCATTACGGCACGGCACCATAAAAAAATGTATTATAGAAAACGGAGAGGTATTATATGAAAGGAGTTGTTCTGGCCGGAGGGTCAGGAACAAGGCTTTACCCGGTAACCAAAGTGATAAGCAAGCAATTGCTGCCCATTTATGATAAACCCATGATTTTTTATCCCTTGTCAGTGCTCATGCTGGCCGGTATAAAGGATATTCTGATCATTTCCACTCCTGATGATCTGCCAAGGTTTGAGGATCTGCTGGAAGACGGGTCCCAGTGGGGAGTCCATTTTTCTTATCAGATACAGCCGGAACCAGGAGGACTGGCACAGGCCTTTATTCTTGGTGAAAAGTTCATCGGCACAGACAATGTCTGTCTGATTCTTGGAGATAATCTGTTCCATGGATACGGACTTTCCCGGAGATTCCAGAAGGCAGCTGCAAGGCAAAAAGGGGCAACGGTTTTTGGTTATCCTGTTAATGACCCGGAAAGATATGGTGTTATTTCTTTTGATGCAGACGGCAGGGCCATTGATATTGAAGAAAAACCAGAATGTCCGAAATCAAATTTTGCTGTTACCGGCCTGTATTTTTATGACAATGAGGTGATAAATATTGCCAAAAACCTTTCCCCCTCCGCCAGAGGTGAGTTGGAGATAACAGATGTAAATATGGCATATCTGAAAAAAGGAACCCTTCATGTGGAACAGATGGGGCGCGGTACTGCCTGGCTGGATACCGGGACCCACACCTCCCTTCTCGAGGCTTCTTTGTTTATAGAAACCATGGAAAAACGTCAGGGACTCAAGGTAGCCTGTCTGGAAGAAATAGCATACCGAATGGGATACATTGATCAGGCACAAGTTCTGGCATTGGCAGAAAATTACAAAAAAACAGATTATGGTGTCTACCTGCAGGGATTGTTCAAAAGCAGCTGCTAATATAAAGAGGTTCGTTCAATGCAGATAATTAATACAAAACTGCCGGATATTAAAATACTTCGGCCCACGGTATTTGGCGATGACAGAGGATTTTTCATGGAAACGTTCCGGGACAAAGAGTTCAGAAAGAAGGTGGCAGATCTTAGCTTTGTTCAGGACAATCACAGCAGTTCAGGAAAAGGGGTGCTTCGGGGTCTGCATTACCAGATCCGGCATCCCCAGGGAAAATTGATACGGGTGATCGCAGGAGAGGTGTTTGATGTGGCCGTGGATGTCCGGAAAAGTTCGCCAGGATTCGGAAGCTGGGTCGGGGTTGTGCTGCGTGCTGCTGACAAGGACATGTTCTGGGTTCCTCCGGGATTTGCCCATGGGTTTTATGTGTTAAGTGACCAGGCTGAGTTTGTGTACAAGTGCACAGATTATTATGCACCTGAATATGACCGTGTTATTCTCTGGAACGATCCGGCTATTGGTATTGACTGGCCCCTGTCGGGCCGGGATTTGCCCTTGTTGTCATCCAAAGATGAGGACGGGATGTTGTTAAAAGATGCCGAGGTGTTTTCATGAAAGTGCTGATCACCGGCGCCAGGGGGCAGCTGGGACTTGAATTGCTGCAAACCTGTCCCGGCAGCTGTCTGGCCACCGGGGTCGACCTTCCGGAGGTGGATATCACAGACCCGGTACAAGTGGATCAGATTGTTGCAGCACACAAGCCGGACCGGTTGATCAACTGTGCTGCCTATACCAATGTGGACAAAGCGGAATCTGATGCAGATGCGGCCCATGCCGTCAACTGCAACGGGCCTGCCAACCTGGCCCGGGCCGCAAAAAAAAATGGCGCCGGGCTGGTTCATATCTCAACGGATTTTGTGTTCAGTGGTGACCAGTGCCGGCCCTACAAACCGCATGACAGGCCGGATCCGAAATCTGTCTACGGCAGAACCAAACTGGCTGGAGAACAGGCGGTCCTGGATATATTAGGAAAAGATGCGCTGATCATCCGGACAGCCTGGCTGTATGCCGGCCGTGGCGGTAATTTTGTCAACACCATGATCCGGCTGATGAAAGAAAAAGAGGCACTGACAGTTGTCGATGACCAGATCGGTACCCCCTGCTGGGCAAAAGGTCTGGCAGAAGTGTTGTGGGCAGCAGTTGAAAAAGACCTGAAAGGCGTTTTCCACTGGAGTGATGCCGGTGTGGCATCCTGGTATGATTTTGCAGTGGCCATCCAGGAGGAAGCAATGGCAGAAGGATTGCTTAACCGGTTCATTCCGGTGAAGCCGGTTTCCACAGACCAGTACCCGACCCCGGCACAAAGACCGGCCTTCAGTGTTTTGAACAAAAATGACCTGGAGGCGGCCACCGGCATTCAAGTTCAACACTGGCGCCGGCAGCTGCGGTGTATGCTCCAGGAGTTGAAATAGAAGCGGTGTTTGAAATTTATGCAATGACGCTTAAGGAAGATACCATGGTTATCGTGAATCAGGCAGAGGTTGGGGTTTAGATGCCCGGATACTGGATAGCCCGACCATAGGTCCTTTCACAGTCGTCTCACCCCTAAAACAGGAAGGCGCATGATTTTTTTATTTTTGGCTTGCTTTTTTCAAAATTCTGGATTAGGTCTGGAAGCATAGCGATTCCTGGTGGTATAGCGAGCCCGGTTTCTGTCTTTATCAACTGCGCATGACTTAAATTGTTTTTTTATCGACGCTGTTTTTCTGCCATACGTCTGTCTCTCTTTTTTCGGTCTGGATCTCTTTTTCATAAAAAAAATCACGGAATCGTCAGGGGGTCAGGGACAATTCCCGTTTTTTCATAAGAGGAAAGGTTAACCGTTAAATCAGAAAAGGAGAACAACCCCATGGAAAGAAAAATAAATTTTGTAAAAATTGCTTTGATAGGATTGTTGCTGCTGGGCTTTATGGTACCAGCTGCGACAGGTGCCGACAAGGTTAACATCAATACGGACAGCAAAGAACAGTTGATGACACTTCATAACATCGGAGATGTGGTGGCTGACAGGATCATAGAATACCGCAAAGCCCAACTATTTGAGACCCCGGAGGATATCATGAAGGTGAAAGGGGTTGGCCAGAAAACCTTTGAATCCAATAAGGATCGCATCGTCGTTAAAAATGAATGATGAAATTTTAGACTGTCTGTCCCTGATTCCCTGTTTTTAACAAAAATCATTGCTTGTACAATCCGGATTTTGTATTATTTTTGATACCCATGCTGTACAAGGCAGTACTGTAAGGCAGCACTGTTTTGTATACGGCAGCATGGGTTTTTTGTGTATGGACGGAATAATACAATCATCCATGACAAATCCATGCACACAGGATATTTACAGGCGCAGACAAATACAAAAGAGGGTGCAGTGGACAGAGTAAAAAAGTTTCGAAAAACATCATTCTGGGTGATATCGGTTTTCATGCTGGCAGTGGCCGCTGCAATCGGGGCGGCAATCTGGTTTGGCCTTGAACAGGTGGCTGTAGCAGCTGCCCCGGATGCGGAAAAATCGGTTTTCC
>JAABRW010000447.1 GCA_011390695.1 Desulfotignum sp. | reverse complement strand
CCTGGTAAAAAAAATCACTGCAGCTGCCGCCATAGGAAATCAGGCCGGACAGGGCCAGGTCATTTTCCGGAATAAGGTATCCCCGGGGCTGGGAATTGATTCTATCCTGCACCCGCGTCCGCCAGTGATTGTCCTCTAAAAAGAACATGTTACGGATTTTGACCTCATGGCCCTGGAGCAGGTCCTGGGTATCCAGCACCATCACCGGATCTTCCGGACCGGCCGCAAAAATCAGGGCCACCCGGCTTGGGTGGGAAAAATTACACAGTCCCTCAACCACACCGTTCACAATGTTGGCCACACATAATTTCTGATACAGCGTCTGATTCATTTTTTTTCCTGTCTGCTTTGCAAAACCGTTGGTGTTTGATATCCTTGTTACCGGTCTTTTGGCAAGTTTTTTTTTATACCGTGTTTTTGGCTATTGTAAAACTCTGCAGGGATTGCTATTGAAATCAAAAATTAAAACCGGAGGCAACATGCGCACGTTTTTCACGCTTATACTTATATTGGTCCTGCTCATCCTGTGCACCGGCGGGGCAGCATATGCTGAAACCAGGACCGGTTATGTCAGTGATATGCTTATCCTCACCTTCAGACAGGGTCCCGGGCCTTCTTACCCGGTATTGAAAACCCTTGAAAGCAATACCCCTTTAAACATTCTGGGAGAAGAAAACGGTTATTTCAACGTGCAGTTGTCCTCCGGGGAAACCGGATGGGTGGACAAACAATTCGTGATGTTCGATCCCCCGAAAACAATGGTCATTGAACAATTGGAACAAAAAGTCCTGGATCTGCAAAAACAACTGCAGGATCTGACCGCAGCCAATGAAACCCTGAAAAACCGGCTGACATCTGAAAGCAGCGCCGGACAGGAAGCGACAGGCTCCCTGAAAGCAGCACTGGAAGAAGCACAAAAAAAGAACAATCTGCTTACAGAACAACTGGCTGCCAGCCAAAAACAATACGCAAACCTGGCAGCCAGCGCTGATGATGTTGTGGAGATCGTGGAAAAAAACAAAATCCTGGAAGCGCACAACAACCAGCTTTCCAGGGATATCGCTCAGCTGGAAGATCAATCGGGTGAGGTGTTTAAAACCGGTATGATCAAATGGTTTCTGGCCGGCTTCGGGGTGATCTTTCTGGGATGGATCCTGGGCCAGAGTGTCTCTTCCAGGAAAAAGAAAAAAAATTCTCTTCTGAGCTAACAAATTATTATTTTAATCTTAAAATTTTGGATACCATCCAACTGTAGTGAAAGGAGCTGAAATTGGCCGATCAAAGCCTTTATGCAAAAAAAATCTGGTTAAAATCCTATGAACCGGGTATTGCACCCACCATTGATTTCACAGATATGCTGGTTCCCCAGTACCTGACAGAATCGGCAAAACAGTTCCCGGACCA
>JAABRW010000446.1 GCA_011390695.1 Desulfotignum sp. | reverse complement strand
GGAGAAAACCAGCATCAAAACAATTGTCTACACCTCCATCGGAGATTACCTTCCCTTTGTCAAACGGCTGCTCTTTCCCCTGGTGGCAAAGAAAAAAGGCCTGGTGGCCGCTGTTTCCGAAGCTGAAAACCTGTACACCTTCAAGGATGTCATGGCAAAATACACACCTGACAACACCCAGGCAGACGTGACCCTGGATGATGTGGCCATGTACCAGTATACCGGCGGTACCACAGGCGTTTCCAAGGGGGTTATGCTCACCCACAAAAACATTGCCTGTCAGATCCAGCAGATCGAAGCATGGTTCCCTGAATTTGAAAAAGGTGCGGAAATCATGCTGGGTGCCCTGCCCTTTTTCCATGTATTCGGCATGTCTGTTTCCATGAACCTTGCCGTGCGCATGGGATGGGCCAATGTTCTGGTGCCCAAGCCCCAGCCCGAACCCCTGCTGGAAGCAATTTCCAAATTCAGGGTCACCTTTGCCCCCCTGGTTCCCACCATGTATATCGGCATGCTGGACCACCCGGACATGGAACATACCGATCTGACCAGCATCAAAGGCTGCTTTTCCGGCAGCGCTCCCCTGCCCCTGGAGGTGATCAACAGATTTCAGGAAAAAACCGGCTCCATCATTGTGGAAGGATTCGGTCTTACCGAATCTTCTCCTGTCACCCATGTCAATCCCTTTAACGGCAACAGAAAAGTGGGCAGCATCGGCATACCCCTTCCTGAAACCGAATGCAGAATCGTGGACCTGGAAGACAGCACAAAAGAGGTGCCTGTTGGGGAAGCAGGAGAACTGCTCATGCGCGGGCCCCAGATCATGAAAGGGTATCTGAACAAACCTGAGGAAACTGCCAAAACCCTTACCAAAGACGGGTATCTGTGTACCGGGGATGTGGCCAAAATGGATGAAGACGGTTATTTTACCATTGTTGACCGCATCAAGGATATGATCATTTCCGGCGGATACAATGTATATCCAAGAGATATTGACGAGGTGCTGTTTGAACATCCCAAAATCCTGGAAGCCTGCTGCATCGGCATCCCCCATCCCAAACGCGGAGAAGCGGTCAAGGCGTTTATCGTGCTCAAAGAAGGCCAGGACATGACGGAAAAAGAAATTATTGAATACTGTGCCGGGAAACTGGCCAAATACAAGCTGCCCGTGGCAGTGGAATTCAGATATGAACTGCCCAAATCCAATGTGGGCAAAATACTGCGCAAGGATTTACGGGCCCAGCAGGAATAAAACAGATGAACTGACAGTCAGAATGAATTCACCGTGCTTGTTGATTTTTTTCAAATGTTTCCTATGATACAAATGTATGCTATGATATCCGATTATATTTTTGTATGCACAATTACGGCATTATTGAAAAGGAAACATTTGTATCATGGAAATCAACCATTATGAATTTGAATACGGTGAATACGGTGAAACCACCGGTGTCACCATTAATCTCCGGGGATATGATATCCTCCGTTTCAACAACATCAGCAAAGGGACCGCTTTTTCCATTGCCGAACGTATCCGGCTGAAGTTGAGCGGATTTCTGCCCCCCCGGGTCAAGACCCTTGAAGACCAGGTAAAAACCAGCCTGGATATTGTTGCTGAAAAAGAAAATGACATTGAAAAATTTATCTATATCCGAAGCCTGTATGACCGGAATGTTGTGCTTGCCCATGCAGTTATTGCCAGTGACATAACCCAGTTTCTGCCCATTATCTACACCCCCACCGTGGGCCTGGCCTGCCAGCAGTATTCCACCATGTTCAGACGGGCCAACGGCATCCACCTGTTTCCCGACAATATCGACAATGCTGAACAGATCCTGGGCAACTACACAGACCAGGATATCCGTGTGGCGGTGGTAACCGACAACCAGGGCATTTTAGGTATCGGAGACCAGGGTGCGGGCGGGATTCCCATCTGCCTGGGCAAACTCATGCTCTATACCCAGGGCGCCGGTATTGCGCCCTGGCACTGCCTGCCCATCTCCCTGGATGTGGGAACCGACAATCCGGATTTGATCAGCGATCCCAATTATCTCGGCTGGCGCCACAAAAGGCTTAAAGGTGATGATTACGACACCTTTATTGAAAAATTTGTCACCGCATTTAAAAAAGTCTTTCCCAGGGCCCTGTGCCAGTGGGAAGATTTTTCCAAACAGGCGGCGTTTTCCGTGCGGGACAAGTTTCTTGACCAGGTTATTTCCTTTAACGATGATATCCAGGGCACAGGGGCCATCACCCTGGCAGGTATCCTGGCTGCCATGAAATCAAAAAAACAATCTTTCACTGACCAGGTTTTTCTGGTGCATGGCGCCGGTGCCGGCGGGGTGGGCATTGCTGAACAGATCATGACCGAACTGATGGAACAGGGCATGGATGAAAGTGCGGCAAAAAACAAAATTCTCACCCTGGATTCCAAAGGGGTGGTCACCACAGACCGGGACCTGGAACCTTATAAAACCAAATTTGCCAGAGACCCGCACACCCTTTCCTGGATCAAAACCCCGAAAGACAATACCCTTGTCAATGCAATCATCAATGAAAAGGTAACGGTGCTCATCGGCACATCAGGCCAGCCCGGATGTTTTACCCGGGAAATTGTGGATGCAGTGGCAGAAAACACGGACCGGCCGGTGATCCTGCCTTTGAGCAACCCCACCACCAAGACCGAGGCACTGCCCGAAGATCTGTACCAGTGGACCGATGGAAAGGCCCTTGTGGCAACAGGATCGCCCTTTGCCCCGGTGGTGCGCAACAACAAAGAATACCGCATCGGCCAGATGAACAATGCCTTTATCTTTCCCGGGGTGGGCCTGGGCATTGTGGCTTCCGGCGCCACAAAAGTGCTGCCGGTCTTTTTTTCCGCTGCTGCCCATGCTGTGGCTGAATTTATCACAGACCAGGATATCCGGGACGGCATTTTGTGCCCGCCCCTGGACCAGCTGCGGGAAGTATCCATTGCAGTGGCCAAAAAGGTGGGGGCCGAGGCGGTCAAAGCCGGGGTAACAGACAAGGGCTGTGCCTTTTCCCGCTTCCAACACAACAATGATGTAGACCGTCTCAATACCCTTATTGACAACATGATCTGGAATCCCGTGTATTTTTGACGGCTGCCTGAGAAAGAGAAACCCGCCCATGTACGGCTGGACCGGAAAGATTGCCCTGATCGACCTGACCCGGCAGAAAATTGCCGTCCAGCCCCTGTCCCCCGACATCTGTGCCCGGTATCTGGGAGGCAGGGGCATGGGGGGTCTGTTTCTGCAGCCCGCCGCCACCCTGGACTGGGACCACCCGGATGTGCCGGTGTGTCTGTTCACAGGCCCCCTCACCGCCACTGCCGCACCCACATCAGGCCGCTCCCACATGGTGTCTGTCTCCCCTTTGACCGGTCTTATGGCAGATGCCTCTGTGGGCGGAAAAATCGGGGTGCAGCTCAAACGGGCCGGCTGGGACGGTATTGTCATCACCGGCAAAAGTGACGACCCTGTGGGCATTGAAATCAATGACGACCGCATCACCCTGGTTACGGCCGGAAACCTGTGGGGAATGACCACAGATGCCGTGTACCAGCACCTGAACCCGAAAAAGGCAGGCCTTGCCTGCATCGGGCCGGCAGGGGAAAACAGGGTACGGTTTGCCGCGGTCATCACGGACCGGTACCATGCTGCCGGCCGTACCGGACTGGGGCTGTGCCTGGGTGTAAAAAAACTCAAATACATTCTGGTGTCAGGCACCGGCCGCACCCGGGTCAAAGACCCTGAACAGCTGAAAATTGCCAGACAGGACATATGCCGCCTGACTGCTGCATCCCCTGCACTCATGGGCAGATACGGTTTTTCCCGCATGGGGACCGGTGCCATGTATGATCTGATGGACAACCGGCACATGATGCCCACAGACAACTTTTCCGCCACCTGGTCTGGTGCTGCAGCAGAACTCAATGCCGCTGCCTATGCCAGGACCTATTCCCCGAAAAACCACGGATGCAGAGGGTGCCATATCCTGTGCAAAAAAATCGGCACCCGAACCTCTGCCGGCACTGCCATGCCGGAATTTGAAACCATGTCCCATTTTACAGCCCTTGTGGGATTACAGGATATCCATCTTGTCACTGCTGCCAACCAGCGCTGCAACAGCCTGGGCATGGACACCATTTCCGCTGCCGTCACCCTGGCCTGTTTCCGGGAGATCACACAAAAGGATTTTACCCCTGCCTCTCTGCTGGCACTGCTGGATGACATTGCTATGGACCGGGGGGAGGGGAAAGCCTTGAAAAAAGGGGCTGCTGCCTATGCCGGATCCATGGGCCGGCCGGATGCTGCCATGGCGGTCAAGGGCCTGGAGCTGCCGGCCTACGACCCCAGGGGTGCATACGGCATGGCCCTGGGATTTGCCATGTCCACCAGGGGGGGATGCCATCTGCGGGCCTATCCCATTTCCCATGAAATTTTAAGAAAACCCGTGGCCACGGACCGGTTTTCTTTCAGCGGCAAAGCCAGAATCATCAAAATCGCCGAAGATCTCAATGCAGTGGTGGATTCGCTGATCGCCTGCAAATTCACTTTCTTTGCCGCCGGCCTGGAAGAATATGCCAAAGTGTTTTCTGCTGTGACCGGACAGGATGTCACTGCCCAGGATCTTCTGGCTGCCGGGGAAAAAATATATTATAATGAGCGGATCATCAACAGCTGCAGGGGATTCGATGCCCGGCACGATGACCTGCCTGCCCGGTTTTTCACGCAACCCGGCACCGGCGCAGGCCAGTTCATGGTACCGCCCATTGACCGGGCAGATTTTTTACAGGCCAAAGCTGCCTATTATGCTGTGCGGGGGCTGACCCCAAACGGCCTGCCCACACGCAAAAAAGCGCAGCAGCTGGGGGTTTCGTGGAAATCCTTGTAAAAAAATATGCCCAAAAACTTGTGGATGCCGGCCTTGCCGCAACTGCCGGTCCGGGTGCCCCCCTGGTGGGCGGGCTGGACCGGGACCTGGTATGGAATACAACCGCCCTGGAAACCCCGGTGCTGGAAAAAATTTTTCAGCACCTGAACATCAATTCTCTGGTCTTTTTGCGGCCCGGGTTTCCCTATGACCTTATCATCAGATTTCTGGCCGGCCGTGCCCTGAAATCCGGAGGCACCATTCTGCCCCGGGACTGTGAAACCCGCACCTTTCTCCATGACCTGCCAGTGGTGGACCGGTTTGATCTTCACGCCGTTATCCAGGCCCTGAAACAACGGAAAACCGTTATTATCCTGGAAAATGACCGGGACCCAGAATTTTTCGGACCAGCTGTGATTGCCCCGGGAACTGTCAGCCCGGAACAGGGATTTGTACACATGAGTTCGGTATGCTTTGCCTGTTTTGTGGCCTTTTTCAGCAATTACCTGGCCGGCCTGAAATTAGGGCACCATGATCCGGAAATGGACCATGTTTTTGACCAGGTCCTGCCTTTTTTGCAAAAAGAGCTGCCCGCCTTTCCTGATCTGGTGCACGGTCCGTTTTCCAGGGAGCAGGAAGTGTATGCAGCCATGGTCCAGACAGGCAGAAAAGTTGTGGACCACGGCCTTGTGGATTCCTATTTCGGCAATATATCCTGCTGCTGGAACAACACCCTGTATATCAGCCAGACCGGGGCCAGCCTGGATGAACTGACCGGGTGCATCGACCCGGTCCCCTTGGACGGCTCTTCAACTGCAGGCATCACCGCCTCAAGTGAACTGACCGCTCACCTGGAAACCATTGCCCGCACCGGCTGCCAGACCATTCTCCACGGGCATCCCCGGTTTTGTGTGATTGCATCCATGGACTGCGATCCCGCCCAAAAGGCTGCCTGTGCTTTTGCAGACAAATGCCATACCCACTGCCCGGTGCCCCGCCATATCGGATCTGTTCCCATCGTGCCCGGAGAGGTGGGAACCGGCCCCTTCGGACTGTGCAACACCCTGCCCCGGGCATGTGACACATCAGACAGCGTGATTGTCCATGGCCATGGGTTGTTTGTTACAGGAAAAACCGATTTCACCCGGGCCTTTTCCACCATGGCAGCGGTGGAAACCCTTTGCAAAACCCGGTATCTGGAACAGGTCCGCCGCCTGAAATCCGCCTGATGCGCATTGTTGGGTGCCCTGTGCCCTGCAGTTGCATTTACAGACTTTTTTGTGTATAAAAAACAAAGGCATCCATTTAACCTTCAGGCAAAAACCACATGATCCATAAAAAGAAAATATTCGGCCCCCTGACAAAGGAAACCACCGAAGTTATCCTGGAATGCATTTCCGACGGGGTATTCACCATAGACTACAACTGGGAAATCACCTCCTTTAACCGGGCTGCCGAGGAAATCACCGGTATCAGCAGAAAAGAGGCCATCGGCCGCCACTGCTGGGAAGTATTCCGATCCAATATGTGCGAGGTGGACTGCGCCCTGAAAAAAACAATGGAAGAAGGCAAACCCTATGTCTCCTCCTCGGCATATATCATCAACAGCCAACAGAAAAAAATCCCCATATCCGTATCCACTTCCCTGCTTATAGACAAAAACAATGACGTCATCGGCGGGGTGGAAATTTTCAGGGACCTTTCACTTGTGGAAGAACTGCGCAAGGAATTGTCCGCCAGCTTCCAGGTGGAAGATATTGTCAGCAACAGCAGTGCCATGAAAAAAATCTTTGCCATCCTGCCCCAGGTATCCGGCTCGGATGCCACCGTTCTCATCGAGGGGGAAACCGGCACTGGCAAAGAACTCCTGGCCCGGGCCATCCACAACATGGGGCCCAGAAAAGACAAGCCTTTCATGGCCATCAACTGCGGGGCCCTGCCCGACAC
>JAABRW010000445.1 GCA_011390695.1 Desulfotignum sp. | reverse complement strand
CCAGGTCCGCCAGCAGATAATCCACATGGGGGTTGCCGGTCTTTTTTACGATTTCCTGCTGCACCTGCTGCGCCTTTTTTTTGTTTCTGGCAATAATTGTCAGAAACGCTTTTTTCTCTGCAAGCCGGAAGGCCGCAGCTTTTCCAATACCGGAAGTTCCCCCTGTCAGTACCACTTTTCTGCCGTACAAGGTTCCGGCCGGTTCTGTCCAGAACCGCCGGGCCAGTGCGTAACCATACCGGCTGAACAGGAACATCCCCGGCAGGATGGCATGGTCCGCCAGATAATCCAGCCAGCTGGCACCGGATCTGAAAAAGGCCCTGTCATATGCCTTGCCATCTTTTATCCCCACATGACCGGTTGATCCGGTACCGCCTTTGTCCGGCTTTTTTCTTATGGAACACCTGTGTTGTTTCACGAATCCACCTTTCACCAAAGGTATACATTATGTATACCCATTACAATGGACACGTTTTACCAGACTTCAATACCGAAAAAACATGCTTATACTGTCTTTGTATGAAAACCATGAGAAACCCGGGAGATTGTTATGATACGATTCGGCCTTTGCTGCATATTCAGGGAACACCCCGTAAAATTCCGCAGAACCACTGCCGCATATCTGTCCCGATTTTCCGAAGAGGAACAAAAAACCCGCCTGGCCCGGCTGTGTGCCGGCAATGCAGAAAGCCTGCGCAAAGCCCTGGACTTCTGCCGGGAAAACAGGATCGGATCCTTCCGGATAAACAGCCAGATCCTTCCTTTGAAAACCCACCCGGATACGGGGTATGATATTTTTGATCTTCCCGGTGCAGAGGACATCATTGCAGCGTTCAGAGCCTGCGGTGCCTTTTCCCTGGAACATGACATCAGAACCACCTTCCACCCGGACCAGTTCATCATTCTGTCATCACCACATCCGGATGTGGTCCAAAGGTCTGTGGCAGATCTGGCCTACCAGGCCCAGGTGGCAGAATGGGTGAATGCCGATGTCATAAATATTCATGCCGGCGGGGTATACGGGGATAAGCAGTCAGCTGTTTCCCGCCTGGCAGCAGCCGTTGAAAAACTGCCTGATTCTGTCAGGAAAAGGCTGAGCCTTGAAAATGATGACAGAAGCTATACCCCGCTTGACCTTCTTCCCGTGTGCCGAGACCTGAAAATTCCCCTGGTATATGATGTACACCACCACCGGTGCCTTCCGGACGGTCTGTCGGCAGCAGCGGCCACAGAAAAAAGCCTGGAGACATGGGACCGTGAGCCCCTGTTTCACATATCATCTCCCAGGGACGGCTGGTCTGCACCAGATCCCAGAAAACACCACGACTATATAGACATTCATGACCTGCCCACAGGCTGGCTGTCCATGGATATTACCGTGGAGGTAGAAGCAAAGGCCAAAGAACTGGCCATAAAAAAATTGATGGCAGATCTGCAATTGGTCCGGCCATATCCGTCATAACGCGAATATTCTGGGAAAGAGCCGCCTGAAAAAAGATAGGTTGCTGTCATTCTGTTTTCAGTATTTCCGCCCGCACCATGAACCGCCGGCACTGGGTGCGGTATTTGAACAGCTGCGGGGGGTTCAGTGCATCCAGTCCGCTTCCCGGCGGTGGGGCCAGGGGCTGGATGAAAAACGGGGGATGTTTGCTGCCTGTGGCTTTTTCCACCAGAGCAGCGGCTTCAGCCGCCTCTTCCACTGTAATGGACATCCCGGGACCCTGTGCGGTTGTCACCGGCTGTACCGGCAAAAGAATGGTATAATCCGCTGCAGCGGTGATCAGAGACAGGCTCTGGACCAGATCTGATTCCTCTATGGGCAGGCCGGTGAGTTCCTTATAACGCACAGCCGGCCCATGGAGGGAGAACACGATTTTATCGCACAAATTTTCCTGTACCAGGGCTGCCAGCACATGGGGGTTTCTGCCGTTGGTATACACCTGCACCTTGAGTCCCTTTGCTTTGATGAAACGGACGACAGCCAATAAATCGCTTTCGTCATGCAGGTAGCTGTCTGACAGATCCAGTCCGGTGACCCAGCCGGGGGAGGCGGCGGCCGGTTTCACAAACCCATCCAGGGCATCCCCTGCCTGCAGCCGGGCCAGGATTCTGCCAAGCCCCTGGATGACGGCATCACCGGTGAACAGGATGGGAAATTCAATGCCTTCCGGTCCCCGTGTGATGTCGGGCCGGTGCTCTTTGTAAAAGGTTTTAAACTGCTCTTTTCCCTCGGCAAGAATATCACTTTTTTCATATGCAATGTCCCTGTCATCCATAAAAGAGACAACAATTCTGCAGCGTGCACAGCCGGTGGCCGTGTATAAGGTTTTACCCATGATACGTTCCTGAATGTCTATGATGTTGTAGTCTTCATTTTTCCTGCACTGTCCCTGTCCCCGGGTCGCAGGTTACTTATCCAACTGCTGCCTTTCAGAATAACTGATGTTGTGAATGTGTGAGCCTTTTTCAAGTTCACTTTCAAAGCAGGCTGAGTCTGTTTATCACCGTTGAAGTCCGGGAGGCGGCTTCGGGCTTCCTATTTATCGGTATCAGAAACCACGCACAATGCCGAAGAGCTCTGGAACGGCAGCACCCCTTCCACCGACACCTGGGACCTCGGCCCTTTGGGGCTGGCATTGGGCATG
Source organism: Desulfotignum sp. (assembly GCA_011390695.1). Next base: position 5,970 of record JAABRW010000445.1, on the reverse strand, counting down.
CGGAATGCCGTGACATCCACCGGTGCAATGGCAACCTCTTCCGGGGGATCCACCTGGGGAACATAGTCATAGGGATACCGGTACGCCCGGTATACCATGTTCATCTTGAAATGCCTGCCCCAGTAAGGAGAGATATATTCCCACACCAGTTCATGGCCGGCGGTGATCTCGATAATCCGGCCGCCGCTGCCCTCGGTGATCAAGGTGTTGCCGTTGGGAAGACGCTGGGCGGAACTGATGAACGGGCTGTAAAATCGGCTGCTGTCCGTGGGGTGCACCAGTCCCGCTTCTTGGGGGGTGTACTGCCACACGATGTCCAGTGTGACCGGATCAAATTCCAGGACCCGGGAGTAATCGCGCAGAGCATTCTTGGTGCCGGTGGGGCTGCCCGGGTTGCAGGCCCCGTAACCGGCCCACCCGCCGTTGTCAAACACCAGGATATTGCCTTCGCCGGGCAGTCCCATGGGTATCATATGGGCATGGTGCTGGCCGATGATCCAGCCCAGCTTGCTTTCCGGGGTGTAGTCATAATACGGCCCGACCTTCCAGACCACCTCACCCGTCTCTTTGCTGATGATAAAGATGATGTTTGTTTCCCGGCCGTCTGCAATGATATTGTCCGGATGAAACCGGGTATCGCCCTTGTCATACCATTTGTTGGGACCCAGCAGGGACATGCTGTTCAAATGCATCCAGTCCCCCATTCCCCCGCCGCAGGGCCGCATGTTAGGGTCCCGGCACAGGATGTTTTTTGCATCTTCCCGGAATCCGAAGGCATCAAAATGGTCGCTGCACACCCATTCCCAGAGGATATCCCCGTCCCAGGACACTTCATAGATCACATCATCCAGCAGGGGTTTGTCGGAAATCTTCGGGCATTGCAGATTTTTATGGCCCAGGACCATGGTATTGCCATTGTCTGCAGCTGCAGCCATTTCCGGCACATAATACCCCACCGGATTACCCTGTCGCTGGTAATCATGGTGGGCCCGGGCCATCCACTGGGGCTCTTCGCCCGGGTCTTCAATAAATTCATACTGGTTGAACTGCCAGGCAATATTGCCGTCCCAGTCCACCTGGATCAGGTCCCGGTAATCCTGCATGCTGAAACGGGTGGAACGCTCCCCGGTGTGGCCTATTACATACCCGCCTTTGAGCAGCTTGTTGGGAAACCCGTGCAGCCCTTTCCACAGTTTGACTTCACCGCCATTCATGTCAATTAGCATAGCCCCCAGCTCCTTGGCCTGGAAGAGGGTATATCCGCTAAAGGCCTTATCAGGATTGTACACCGTGGTACCGGTGGGATAAATGGTGGGATAGCTCATTATTTTCTCCTTGCAGATATTTTGTTAGACAGCTTTTTTCTATTATCTGGTTACATATTCTTCGGTTTTTTTACCAGGGAGTGCAATACATGGGTGATCATTTGTTTTCAGAAGATGCCCCGGGATCCTGGTGCCGTGTTTTTTGCATATCCCGAATCACAGGCACGGCAATGGTGAGCAGGGTGAGGGCCAGCAGCACCAGGCAGATGGGCCGCTGAAACAGGATCATGAAACTGCCGTCCCCAAGGCTCAGGGTCTCCCGCATGCGGTTTTCCATGATCTCCCCAAGCACCACCCCCATGACCAGGGTCACCACGGGCCAGCCCATCCGCAGCAGGATATACCCCAGGATTCCCATGGCGATGGCGACACCGGCATCAAACAGCCGGGTGTTCACCGCATAGATCCCCACCATGGAGATCACCATGATCACCACTGCCAGCAGCCGTCCCGGCACCTTCACGATCATGGCAAAGGGCCGGAGCCAGATCATGAGCATGGAAAATGCCGCCACATTGATGAGCAGCATGGAAAAATACAGGGTGGAAATGAGGACCGGTTCCTTGACCAGGAGCAATGGTCCCGGATAGATGCCGTTGATGGTAAACACCCCCAGCAGCACCGCACTCAGGGCATCACCGGGGATGCCCAGGGTGAGCAGTGGGATCATGGCACCGGCCGGCACCGCATTGTTGCCGGCTTCCGAGGCGATGCACCCTTCCGGTGTGCCGTGGCCGAACCGGTCTTTTTCCGGTGACAGACGTTTGGCAGTATCATAGGACATAAAAGAAGCCAGGATGGAGCCGGTTCCCGGCAGCAGTCCCACAAAGGTGCCGATTACCCCGGAACGGATCAGGGTTTTCCAGTATTTCAGTGCGGCCCACAGCTGGGAAAAATCCAGGGTGGAGCGGCTCAGATGGACATGATCGGTTTTCATGATATTCTGCTCCACCAGGATCAGGGTCTGACCGATGCCGAACAGCCCCAGGCAGATGGGCACAATATCCAGCCCGTTCTGCATGGACAGGGTGCCGAACACATACCGTTCACTCAGGGTGGTTCCATCTATGCCCACGGTGGAAAACCAGAATCCCAGGCCAAGCAGCATGATGCCCCTGCCCAGCTGGGACCGGAAAGCCATCACCACCAGCACCACACCGAACAGGGCCACGGTAAAATACTCGGGTGGTCCGAAGCTGGCAGCCACATGGGCCAGAACCGGTGCCAGAAACATCAGGATCATCACACTGATGATACCGCCGCCAAAGGATCCCAGCAGGGCGGCTGAAAGTCCGGCCTGGGCCTCGCCTTTCTGGGTCAGGGGATATCCGTCAAAACTGGTGACAATGGAAGAGGGCACCCCCGGGGTCCGCAGCAGCACCGCAGGGATGGCACCGCCGAAATACCCGCCGCAGAACACGCCGAGCAGCAGAGACAGGGCAATGTCCGGGGCAAAGGAAAAACTGAATGGCAGTAGTACCACCATGCCCACCATGGGACCCAGGCCCGGCAGAATCCCCACCACGATCCCCACAAACGACCCGAACACAAGGGCGATCAGGTTGGCCATGGAAAAAGCGGCATAAAATCCGTCCATCATATGTGCAAACATGGCCTACTCCATAAAAACCTGCATCACCAGGGGTTCGGGAAACCAGACCCCCAGAGCATACTTGAATATCACCGTCAATATAAGGGTTACCAGCAAAGGCACCAGGAGCAGTTTGGGCCGCGAATCCTGCCCCACCAGTTTCAGGGCCACCGCCAGGAATACCAGCGTGGATATTTCCAACCCCAGAAATACCAGGCCGCCAAGAAAAAGCACCAGACAGACCAGTACCTTCAGCGCCCGAAAGGGTTTACCAAGCCCGTCCAGATACCATCGGGCATTCTTTGGCCTGGCCAGGCGGATCAGTGACGGCACCGATCCGGCCAGAACCAGGCCCAGGGTGATCAGCGGAAACACCAGGGGGCCTTTGTAAAAGGGATCCGGTCCGGACGTGTCCACCAGCCAGGGGGACAGGATCAGAAGAATCAGGGCAGATATGCCCAGAACCGACCCCAGCAGATCATGGGTCCTGCTGGATAAGGATCTGTCTGTCATTCAATGATACCCAGATCCTTCATGATGGCGCCGAAATTGGCCAGCTCGCTGTCCATCTGTTTTCTGGCTTTTTCCGGGTCCGTGGGATGGGGAATGACCCCCACATTTTTGATCACTTTCTGGATCTCGGCCATGGCCATGACCTTGAAAAAGGTGTCACTGAGTTGACCGGCGATATCATCCGGCGTGCCTGCCGGCACAAAGGCGCCGAACTAGATGGAATAGGCATCCCCGAAACCCTGCTCCGCCACGGTGGGGACATCCGGGTACTCTTCCAGGCGCTGGGGCAGCATACAGGCCAGGATCTTCATCTGTCCGGATTCCACATAATCCTTGATGCCGGGGGTGGAAAAGGTGATGACATCGGCATCCCCCTTTACCACCAGCAGGGGATTCAGCTGTTTATAGGCGGTTTCCTGCCATTCAAATCCGCCGATTTTGGCGGCGTTCATGGCAATCAGGGTGGGCACCGCCCCCAGGCCCCAGTGGGCCAGTTTCAGTTCATGGGTTTTGCCGTATTCCGCCAGTTCCGCCAGGTTGTTGTAAGGGGCATCGGCCCGGCAGGCCAGGGTGAAGGGGGAAGACCACACCAGTCCCAGGGGTTTGAGGTCTTCATTTTTATACGGGGTTTTCCCCCGGAGCACCTGGGTGATCATGGGACCGATGGAGATCAGGCCCATGGTGTATCCGTCAGTCCGGCTGTTACTCAGTTCATTGGTGGCCAGGACCGCGCCGCCGCCCGGCTTGTTGACCACTTTCACCGGCACCCCCAGTTCGTCTGACATCAACGGGGCCATGGCTGTGGCCACCATGGTGGACGGATCATTTCCCGCCGGCCAGGGAATCATGATCATAATGGGTTTTTTGGGCCAGGCCGCCAGACAGATTCCGGGTACGGCCAGTAATGCAAACATGACAACCAGCATGAGACTTGCAATCTTTTTTTTCATGACACTGTATCCTTATTTGAAATAGGGTTAACAATTACCGCCTGCCAGAGGGATCAGGTTCAGGCAGTATGTGTATGTTCTGCCTCTTTTTTGATAATATCATCCAGGGTGTCAAAATGGTCTGCCATCACTTCGGCGGCCCGCTGCTTATCCCTGTCCCGGATACATTCATAAAACAGGCGGTTATATACCAGATCCTGTTTTGCGGTTTCCATATCCGGGGTTTTTGCCAGGACCTGCTGGAATACATGGACCAGGGATGCCATCAGGGCGGAGATAAAAGGATTATGGCAGGCATCGGCAATCAGCCGGTGAAAAGATATGGCCAGGGTCTGATCCGGTGTGCCGTTGTCAATGGACTGGGATACCTGTTCGATGCAGGCTGCCATGGCAGCCAGATCTTCTTCGGTGCGCCGTTCCGCTGCCATGGCAGCCAGGCCCGGCTCCAGAATTCGCCGCAGTTCCGCCAGATCCGATGCAGTGACATCACCGAACAGGTAGGCATTGGTCACCACATCCATGATTTTCTCCGGACCAGGGGCTGCCACAAAACTGCCGCCGAACACCCCTCTTTTTTTCTGGATCAGGCCTTCGGACTCCAGTTCCCGCAGGGCCTCTCTGGCGGATGCCTTGCTGACCTCGTATTTGGCGGCAATCTCCACTTCCGGAGGGAACTTGTCCCCAGGTTTGAAATGCCTGTCCAGGATCGCCTGTTTCAACACGGTCTTGATCTGGTCAGACACCCGTTCTTTTCTGATAACCGCATCCTGCAGGGTTGGCAACATAAATAAGATTCCCCGATAAAAGTCAGTTTTTTAAAAGTCAGTTTTTAAAAACTGCCAAATTTATTTCTGCCTGTCAAGCAAAATTTCGCGAAAGTCTTATGCAGATCCGGCACCCGGCATTTTGTGCAAGCTTCCTGTTGGAAGCTGCATCAGGCCAAGGGAAAGAGCCAGTCGTCAAACTGCCGGTTCCGGCCGGTGGTCACATCCGCCATTACATCTGCCAGCCGGCGGGTGACCGGCCCGGGTACTGGAGAGAGGGGCCGCTGTTCACAGGTTTTTACCGGCAGCACCTTCATGGGGGTGCAGGCAAAAAAGATCTCATCAACGGTTTCCAGTTGATCCCGGGAAATTTGGTTTTCATCCACCGGAATATCCAGGGCCTGGCACAAGGTGATCACACTGCTTCGGGTGATGCTGTGCAAAATGCCTCCCGGGGACGGGGTCATAATCCTGCCGTCTTTGACCAGAAAAATGGATTCTGTGGCCCCTTCTGCCACAAAGCCCTGGGTGTCCATCATGACCGCCATATCACATCCGCGGTTTTTTGCCTCCTGGCGGGCCAGCATGCCGTTGAGGTAATTGGCCGCTGCTTTGGCTGCAATCGGGACAGTCCGGGGGTCCAGCTTACACCATGTGGAAACACACATGTCCGCCCCGTCAGATGCCGGTACCAGCCTTTTCCCCAGATCCTGCACCGGGTCGATCGCAAAAACGGCAATATCCAGGGTATTGCCGGAGGGCAGGATGTCAAAGGCGATCTCAGGATTATACCCCATGATTTTCACCGCTCCCTGACGGATACCATT
>JAABRW010000444.1 GCA_011390695.1 Desulfotignum sp. | reverse complement strand
GGTCAGACTATATAAACTGGGCGATTACACCCTGGTTATCTTACAGTCACATTTGTTGCAGCGGGTCCGCGCTGGCCTTCGGTGATGTCAAAAGAAACGCTGTCCCCTTCATTGAGGGATTTGAAACCCATGGCATTGATGCCTGAGTGATGCACAAACACATCATTTCCACCGTCTTCTTGTTCAATAAATCCAAACCCTTTTGCATCGTTAAACCACTTTACTGTACCATTCGCCATGTTGGCATTCTCCTAAAAAAATAAAATAAAAAAAATTCGCTTCGTACTTTGAGGAATAAATCACAGATTGGATCTTGATAAACACCGAAAAGAATGAAACATCTTTGTATAATACAGGCTTTGAAATTTATGTCAACCATTTTTTAATTTTTTTCAGAATTCCAGACGGATGCCGGCGGCCTTTTTGATTCGTGATATTCCGAGGTGTGACCTTACATACGTCATTGAAAAAAGGGATGGCGACGGTTTGTGCCTCTACCCGGATTCCCAGAAGATCCTGTTTTCTTGTCAGGTCCAGGCCGGCCAATCGGGCCAGATAGTCCTGGTAGCTTTTTTCAAAAACCGGTGCCTTGGATGTCATGAACAGTGAAAATCCTTTGTTTAATCAATATGGAAAAAACTATATTATCATGTTGATGATCGGTTGACCATGTTCGTAGTGTCATTTTCCGTTGCGGAAAAAAGAATTCAGGCATTAACCCGGGGGAGCTTTATCCAACTCTCCGGGTTTTTTTGTTGACAGGCAGATACCGGTTATTGTAAGTCATGCAGGAACACAACGCAGCCAAGAAGGATTCAATAAAACCATGAAGGTTTTCCCCGATTATTAAAGGGATAGCTTTGTGGTTTTTTTGTTTATGGATGATTCAGAACAGGAGATGCTGATATGATGGTGGGTAGAAAAAGTGGGGCTGTCAGGCAAAAGGTGCTGACGGCTGTGGTGGTGGTGTTGCTGTTGTGGCCGTTTTTTGGACAACCGGCGGCAGACACGGCCGCAGTCGTGGAAAAGCATGTGAAAAATTCCATTGATGTGCGCCAGGCATCCCAGAAGGAGCAGGAAAAATGGGATGCCCAAAGGGCAAAACTTGCGGCCGAGTATGACCGGCTCACGGCGGAAAATGAGATTCTGGAAGCTGAAAACAAGCGGTTGTCGGACAAGTCTGCCGCACTCGGGCAGGAGGTTGAACAGCTGGAACAGGAAAAAACGCAGACCCGGCAGGTCCGGGAGGAATTGCTGCCGTTTCTGGCAGATGTGCAGGAAAAACTGACCCGGTTTGTGACCGATGATATCCCGTTTCTGCCGGAGGAGAGAAGCATTCGCCTGGAAAAACTGGCCGTGCTCATGGATGATCCCGAGGTGCCGGTGGCGGAAAAATTCCGCAAGACCATGGAAGCATTGGGCATTGAAGCAGAGTACGGCAATACCATCGAGGTTTACCACGACCGGATCCTGCTGGCGGATCAAAAGGTGTCCGGCCAGATTTTCCGGCTGGGCCGCATCAGCCTGTATTATCTGTCTCTGGATGGACAGGAGGCTGCTGTGTTCGATGTGGGGGAGCAGCAGTGGCGCCGTCTGGATGACCGGTTGGTTCCGGCGGTATCCGCAGCGGTGGAGATCGCTTTGAAACGGCGGACTGCCGGTATTCTGGACCTGCCGCTGGGCCGGCTGGCAGTCCCGTGAAGGAGGCGAAAATGAATCTTATGAATCCTGCCTGTCTTATGAAATCATTGATCAAAAAGGAAAATGCCTTCCAGGACAGTGTGTTGATCTTCCTGGCCTGCCTGATTTTTCTGATTTGCTTCTGCCCGTCCGGGGTGGCGGCCCGGGACATGCGCCAGTCTTTTGCCGTCCAGGAGGGAAAACGCGCCCGGATGCAAGAAAAGGCCCGGCAGGAACTGGCCAGAGCAAAAGCCGAGGCACAGGAGCGGACCCGGCAGATCAAACAGGACAAAGATGCCCTGACCACTGCCATCCAGGACCTCAAAAACCGGAAAAAAGACCTGGAAAAAGATAACAAGGAACTGGCACAGCAGGTCCAGGGCCGGCAGGCGGTCAAAGAGACCCTGCTGGAAGAACTGGCCCAATCCCGGGCGGAAAACCGCGAGTTGTCCGGATTTATCCGCAGCGCGGCCAAAGACCTGGAAGGGCTGCTGATACAAAGCCCCCAGAGCGCCCTGTTTGAGAATCGCCACGGGTTTCTGGCCCCGGTGATCCATGAGGACCGGTTTCCCTCCATGACAGATATCCGTGCCATGGCCGATGCCTGGTTTCATGAAATATCCACCGCAGGGCAGGTCCGGACCGTGTCCGGTACCATCATCGACCGCCAGGGCCTGGACCGGGAAGCCCGGATCCTGATGCTGGGCAATTTTACCGGTATCTATGTGCTGGAATCCGCGGATGATAGGGAGCTGGAGATGGGATTTTTGCTGTATTCTGATGCCAGCCAGCGGTTTTTTGCCCTGTCACGGCTGCCGGATACCGGCACCGTGGCCCGGATACAGGCGTATCTGGCCGGGGAGCGGCCGGATGTGCCGGTGGACATCTCCCGGGGAACAGCCCTGCGCCAGTACACCCTGGAATTGGACCTGGCAGACCAGGTCCCAAAGGGCGGTCCCATTGTGTGGCCCATCCTGGGCATCCTGGGACTGGCCATGGTCATCCTGCTGGAGCGGCTGGTGTTTTTCTTCCGCAAACAGATGAAATCGGAACCGTTCATGGACAAGCTCCGGTCCCTGGTGGCTGCCGGGGACTGGGAGGGGTGCGAGGCCCTGTGCCGGTCCCGGAAAAACAAATGGATACCCGGGATTCTGCTCACGGCCCTGGCATTCCGGGACCACACCCGCCAGGATATGGAAAATGCCCTCCAGGAGGCGATACTCGGGGAGATTCCAGCCATCGAGCGTTTTGTGTCCACCCTGGGCATGCTGGCGGCCATTGCTCCGCTGCTGGGGCTGCTGGGCACGGTCACCGGCATGATCAACACCTTTCATGTGATCACCTATTACGGGGCCGGGGATCCGAAAATGATGTCCGGCGGGATTTCAGAGGCCCTGGTCACCACCATGCTGGGGCTGACCGTGGCCATCCCGATCATGCTGTTTCACACGCTTTTGTCCCGGCGGGTGGAAACCCAAATCGGTCAAATGGAGGAAAAAGCGGTGGCGTTTGTGAATATGGTGTTCAAAGCCAGAAACGATTGCAGGCCGTAAATCATGCTGAACCATGATTTTTTGGCAGGGATAATCCCGCTGTTTGGCAACCTGGCCGCCTATATCCGGTCCGGGGGGATCGTCATGGTGCCCATCCTGGCGGTGTCCCTGGTGATGTGGGTGCTGATTTTCAACCGGGTCTGGTTCATGCGCACCCTGTATGTGAAAAATATTTCCCGAACCCGGGCCGGGGAGCTGGTGCGGCTGAACCAACGGCCGGCAGACCGGTACAAAGGGGCCAACAGCTGCCTGGTCCGGCAGTTTCTGGCCCGGCGCACCCGGGACCGGGACCTGGACGGGTATATTCTGGATGAGACCGTGATGGGTATGTGCGCTTCCCTGGACCGTTACCTGGCCGCCATCCGGGTGCTTTCGGCTGTGGCCCCGCTGCTGGGGCTTCTGGGCACGGTGGTGGGCATGATGCACACCTTTGAGGTGATCACGGTATTCGGCACCGGCAATGCCCGGGCCATGGCCGCAGGTATTTCCGTGGCCCTGATCACCACCCAGACCGGACTGATGGTTGCCATTCCCGGGCTTTACATGGCCGGGTGGCTCACCCGGCGGTCCCGGAACCTGAAAAACCGGATCGCCGCCACAGGCATGTACCTGCGGCGGTTCCTATGACTGCCATGCCAAGTCGGATATAATATAACATGAGAGAATTCAATGGGTTGTCCGGTTCTTTCATAAAAAAAAATGCACCGGTTTCGGCCGGTACATTATAGGAAAAAAAACAATGCTCAATATATCTGCAGCCAGGCGGGCCCAGAAACAGACCCTGGAACTGAACATTGCCCCGCTCATCGACATGGTGTTCATTCTGTTGATTTTTTTCCTGGTTACCACTTCGTTTGTCAAGGAAACCGGGGTGGATATCACCCGGCCCACGGCAACCACGGCCGTAACCACTGCCCCCAACACCATTCTTATCGGTGTAACCAGAGAGGGGACAGTGCACCTGGACCGGCGGGAGATCGATGTGCGGGCTGTGCGGGCCAATGTGGAACGGGCCATGTCCGAGAATCCCGAGGCTGCCGTGGTGATTGTGGCGGACAAGGACAGCACCACCGGTCTGTTGATCGACGTCATGGATGCCTGCAAACTGGCCGGGGCTGAAAATGTGGCCATTGCCGCGGGCCTGCCTGGAGGGGAATAAGGAAGTGGTCCTGAAAGATTTCATACCGGGCCGGTCCGTTCCGGGAATCTGGGCCGGCTGGATCATGGCAGTGGTGCTGTCCGCTGCCCTGAACCTTTTTCTGTTTGCAGTGATGCCCGAGATGATTCGGGCCGTGCCCAAGAATCTGGAAAGGCAGGAGCCGGTTCAGGCCATTCCGGTGGTACGGGTCAAGCGGCCCGAACCTCCGCCCGAAAAGCAAAAGCCCCCGGAACCGGAGCCGCCGGAACCGCAGAAAACTGCGGCCCCAAAACCGGTTCAGAAAAAGATGCCCAGGCCGCCGGCCCAGAAGCCGTCCCTGCCCTTTGTGTTGAACCCGAAGCTGCCCCCCATTGCCCGTTCCCTGGAGCTGCCGCCTTTGGAATCCTTTGCCATGGATACGCCGCAGCTCAAGGACCGCTACCTGGCCCATGAACTGGATGCCGGCCTGATTCCCCTGGCCAAGGTGGCGCCGGTGTATCCGCTGCATGCGGCCCGGCGGGGCATCGAAGGAAAGGTGCAGGTGCAGTTTCTGGTCACAGCCGATGGGAGGGTGGAAGATATCAAAATTCTGGCCTCAGCGCCTGAAGAGGTGTTTGATCAGAGTGTCATCGACTGTGTATCCCGATGGCGGTTCCAGCCCGGGCGGGTGGAGGGGATACCGGTGGCGGCCCTGGCACAGACCACCATTAAATTTCAACTGGATTAGGCATGACACGACATATCCTGGAGACTAACGGAAAAAAGCAGTCCTGCCGGCAGTTGTGGCTGATGCTGGTGATGATCCTGGTGCTGGTTGTCACAGGACCGCCCCGAATCCTTGCAGCCAAAGAGAACATGCCCCTGGCTGCGGGCATGGCGGTAAACAAGGCCCAGTCCCTGATGGCGGAAGAAAAACCGGACCAGGCCCTGGCCGTGTTGACCCGGTATTCGGAAAAGCAGGCTGGAAATGTCCATTATTATATCGATTTTCTGACCGGCTTCTGTCACACCGAGTTGGGGCAGATCGGCCCGGCGGCAGAGGCGTTTCAGCGGACGGTGGAGAAAAAACCGGATCTGACCGAGGCCTGGCTCAACCTGGCCCGGTGCCGTTATGAAAAGGGGCAGATGGCTGAAGCGGCCCGGGCCTTTGAAAAAGGGTATGATACCAGCGAAGAAAATCAGCCCGTCCACCTGTTTTATGCATCTGCCTGCCATTTTCAGGCCGGCCGGCCGGATTCTGCTCTGACAGTGTTTGAGCGCCTGATGGCTGCCCATCCCGAAGCGGTCACCCTGGAATGGAAACAGACCCTGGTCAATGTCCTGTTTGCCCTGGAAAAGTTTAAAAAGGCCCTGCCGTGGCTGGAGGAGCTTGCAGCAGAGACCAAAGGGGACACCCGGCGGCAGTGGCAGGAGATGCTTTTGTACCAGTACCTGTCTTTGGAGATGAAAAAAAAGGCCCTGGCATATGCCCGGTATCTCACCCGCATCCATCCGGAAGACCCGGGCTGGTGGAAGGCCCTGGCCCATGTGCACCTGACGGATAACCGGTTTGAAAAAGCCCTGGCCGCTATGCTGAGCTATTCCTATCTGACCCCCCTGACCCGGGAAGAGATGCGGCTTGTGGGGGACTTGTATCTGTCCTGCAATATTCCGCTGTCAGCCGCCCGGCAGTATGAAACCTGGCTGGAAAAGCACCGAAAAACCCTGTCGGAAAAACAGCTCCTGGAAAGGATCAAGATCATATCCCGGGCCTGGCTGTCTGCCGGAAACCCGGATCAGGCCCTTGCCTGGGCAGAAAAGGGTCTGGCAAAAAAAGATGATCCGGAGCTTGTGAATATCAGGGAGTATGTGCTGGCAACCCGGAAGGTGCCGTATTAAAGCGGCAGGGTTGTTTTCAGGGTAAAATACCGGTTGGGCTTTTATTTCAGGTATGCTATTTTGACGGACAGGATATAAGAAAGCCCAAGGAGGAATCCCATGCAAATTATCGACCAGGGGTATGAGATCATCAGCCTGCCGGCGGATCTGCTTCAGACCATTGAAGCGGCGGGCCGTACCTGTTACAAATCAGAGGACAAAATCACCTCTGATTCCGCGGCCGGGTTTGTATCCCGGATGCGGGACCGGGGCCACCATGCCATGATCGAGTTTGGTGACATCATCGTCCGTTTTGTCACCAACCGGGGGGTGACCCATGAACTGGTTCGGCACCGACTGTTTTCCTTTGCCCAGGAGTCAACCCGGTATGTGCGGTACGACGGAAAAATGGAGTTCATCCGGCCCTGCTGGTGGGAAGACAGCACCCCGGCCCAGCAGGAAACCTGGGAAACAGCCATGAAAGATGCAGAGAAATACTATCTGGAGCTGCTCAAAAGCGGGTGGCGGCCGGAACAGTCCAGAGAGGTGCTGCCCAATTCTTTGAAAACCGAGATTGTGGTCAAGGGCAATATCCGGGAGTGGCGCCACATGTTTGCCCTGCGTTGTTCCAAAAAAGCCCATCCCCAGATCCGGGCCTTGATGCTGCCCCTTCTGGTTGACTTGCAGGGACGGCTGCCCGTGGTATTTGATGACCTGGTATGTTAAAAATAACAGATCCGGTGACAGCAAAAGCGCAAGGCTGTCACCGGACCTGTCTGCTGATAGTGATTTAATAATCTACAAATCAGGATGACATGCATCCATCATCATCTTCTTTTACCACTTTGGTATAGCATTCATCACGTTCTTTATCTGTTTCAGACGTGTTGTCACACTCTTTCATTTTATCCACAACCTTTTTCTGGTCTTCTGCATCGCAATAATCTTTTTTCTTGTGTTCTTTTGCCATTATAAACCTCCTTTGCTGTCAAAAATCAAATTTTTCTTACGGGTCTGTTTTATAACAATATAGAGCATAGTGTAACGTTCTGTGGTAAAATGTCAACCAGGTTTGGGTGATTGAAAATTTTATAAAGCCCCTTTTTTTGAATAAAATACGTCAATGCCGCCCGGGTGAATATACCTTGACATTTAAATCTCTTATGAGAATAATGTTCTGGTCATGAAACCTGCGCACAGGCTGCAGGGAAAAACAGTAAACATAAGACGGCAGGCAGTTTGTCTTAAAATCGGTCACTGCACAAATCCTGTCCCGGGAAATACAAAAGGTGTTGGCAAAAATATGACCACAACATGGACCCTGTTCACATGAGGAAAACAAAATGGTTCAAGTGACCAGACAATTTTTAATTCTGGATGATGAAGAAAGTATCCGTCAGAGCATCGCGGCTTTTATGGAAGATGAAGGATACAACGTTTTCCAGGCTGAGACCAGTGAAGACGCCCTTGAAATTGTAAAAAATCACCACATTGACAAGGCAGTGGTGGATATTCGTCTGCCCGGGGTTGACGGCAACACGTTTATGGTGGAAGCGGCAAAAATAAATCCTGACATGAAATTTGTTGTTCATACCGGATCTGCCGACTATATTCCGCCTGAGGCTGTCAAGGCCCTGGGTGTCACTTCCGAGTGCGTGCTTATAAAACCGGCCCTTGATCTGACGGCATTGGTTTCAGTATTGAACAAACAGGAGGAAACCCTCTGATCCATGCAGATTCTGAATCCATCCCGGTGGTATCTTCATCCGGTGTTTATATTTGCCTGTTCCATTTTTGCCCTGGCCACATTTCTGGTGCTCACGGTGAGTCTTTACATGGAAATCAGGTCTGCTCTGGAAGTGGTCATTTTACGGTTCCACATTGACCCCCAGATGATTTTTCCCTCCAAGACCGGCATGACCATCCTTGTGCTCAGTCTTCTGATAACCGTGGTCCTGGCCGGTATTCTCCTGGCCTTTATCTATTACCAGAAAACAGTGAATCTGTTCCGGCTTCAACACAATTTCATTTATAATTTCACCCATGAACTCAAGACCCCGGTGACCTCTTTGCGGCTTTACCTGGAAACCTTTATCCGCCATCCTCTGGAACCTGAAGATATCAAACATTACAGTGAGAACATGCTGGAAGATATCAACCGGCTCACAGACAATATCAACCGGATTTTAAACCTGGCCCGCATTGAAAGCCAGAATTTTGACTCTGAGGTGACCAAAGACAGCCTGGTGGATCTTGTACAAAATTTTATCAAAAAAAATGACTCCATTTTCCGGGAATGCGATATTCAGGTTTTAAATCCGTCCAAAGCCAGGTTTGAATTTCCGGTTAACCTGTTTTTATTTGAGATGCTGCTCATGAACATCGTGTCCAATGCTATCAAGTACAATGAATCTGACCGGCCGGTATTGAAAATCGTATTCAAATCCCATCTCCAGAAGGTGACCATGGATTTTATAGACAACGGTATCGGGGTTGACCGGCAGGAGGCAAAAAAGATTTTCCGCAAATTTTACCAGTCCGGCCGGGAAAACAAGCAAAGGGTTTCCGGGTCGGGGCTGGGGCTTTACCTGGTT
>JAABRW010000443.1 GCA_011390695.1 Desulfotignum sp. | reverse complement strand
CAGGGGGCTTGTGCATATTCACGGCGGAAAGGGTTCCCGGGACAGGACGGACCTTTACCTAAAATAACCCTCCTGGCTTTGCGCGAATATTATAAAACTCATCATAATCCAAAATGGATATTTCCTGCCTTGGGCCGCAACGGCGGTAAGAACGCGCAATATGCAAAAGATCATGTGAGTGACAGTGGGGTTCAAGGAGTTCTACGAACGACTTTAAAACGCCTGAAATTTAAAAAACATGTTCACCCTCATGTATTCCGCCATGCGTATGCGACTCATTTGCCAAACCATTCAATGTGTACTTTTGATGAAAACAACACATTAAAAAACCCCCGAAAACCCCGTCATTAAAAGCTTTCCCAAAAAAAAATGAAAAAAAAGCTTGATTTTAATGTGTAGTTATGTTATTTTTTAAACATAAACTACACATTAATAGATTTTCATGAGGGAGCTGATTATGGCCGCAAATAGAGCTGGAATAAAAAAAGGAACAAAGGTTGCCGTTGAACCGATTCGGAAAAAAAAGGACATCAAGGCAATATCACAGATGCTTCAGGGAAAACACCGGGATTCATTGCTTTGGATCATGGGTATCAATAATGGGCTGCGGGCAAGTGATCTGGTCAAGCTGAAATTCTATCAGGTAAAAGATTGCAAACCGGGTGACACGGTGAACGTGATTGAGTCCAAAACCAAAAAGCCTAATGTCCTGGTAATAAACAAATCCGTTCATAAGGCATTGCAGACATATCTGAAGGAAGTGGACCCGGACCCGGAAGGCTACCTGTTCAAATCAAAGAAAGGCGACCACATAAAAAGCCAGAGCGTGGGGCGCCTGGTTAAAACATGGGCGGGCAGCATAAATCTCAAAGGGAATTACGGCGCGCATACCCTTCGGAAAACCTGGGGATATCATCAGCGGATAAATCATGGCGTTGGATTTGAGATCATTTGCAAAAGGTATAATCATTCAAGCCCGGCCATAACCATGGGATACCTTGGGATTGAAGATAAGGAAGTCCATACTGTTTTGATGAATGAAATTGGATGAAATGTATTTGACAAAGTAAGCTTTTGTATTGGTATGATGAAATTATTCAGGTCTTGAATCTTTAGGCATGGGTCGAGTAGACTGGGGCCTTCCTCGGATTTATCATGGTGTTTTGAAAAAGAGGCTGTATTCGGCAAGACCTGCTTTGATCAGGGATATTCTAAAAGGAGAATTTCGGGACTCAGGTTTTATAATGCAAACCTACTACTATCAATTATACCGGTGCCAGATCATATCTGTAGCGCGCGGAAGCTTGTTCTGCAGGTATTGCGTTTTATCCGGCCGAACTACTTTTATTCAACCCGACAAAGTCACCCAGTCATGGCCTTATCGGGTTGAATCTTTGATTTAAATGACCTACTATTTCAGGCAAATTTTATACCACACACCACCACACTGGAAATAGATGCATATCGGACTGGATTGGGCACAAAAAGTAGTATGACTTTTTATTTGTTTCACAGCAGCCAGATGCGGCAACTCTTCTCGAAGTTTATCTTGATCTAAAGCTTGAACCTCGGATCCAATTTTTCCTAGCGTATCTGCCTCATAAACTCCGGCAACTTCTCCATCCTTCACTCCCAGGTAAAGAACCATATATTTTTCGTTTTCCATTATCGTCATTATCTTTCCTCCCTGATGTAAAAATTTAACGGGGTGTTAAAATTTTTCCTGTTCGTACCGTTAACTCAACCGCCCTGAAAACAATTCAATCACCTCCTTTCTCGAAATAATGGTTATTAAAACGACAGTATGAACTTTGCGATGATCATGCGCTCGGGCATACAGCTTAGACCAGCAGGATCTGTATTTTGAAATCTGAATTTTTTATCCAATATATTTTTCACCTCAAGAGATATGAGGCCCGATCTCTTGGGAAGCCGGTATCCGATACCAGCATCCATCAGCCAAAATCGGTCATTTCCCCGCACCAACCTTGAATAGGTATCAGTGAATGTTCCGTTCTGATAAACGTAACTGGCGCCAAATCGCAGCGTAACCCCTGCGGGATGAAAAAAGCTGATGCCTAAGGGGAGGCGATGTGTATCAACTTTGATAAAATATTCATCCCCGGGAAAGTTCAAATCCCGTTCAAGCTCTTCATACAAATAGTCTGCGCTCAAGGCCACCCAATTTTTGGGGGTCCAGTAAAAATAGGCCCGGGCCAATTTTTCTTTCCAGACTGCTTCACGGACATCAAGGGTATAAGAAGAAGATCTTAGGTCGTTATAGGGCACTTCCATATCCCGACGGGACAATTCAAGTCCTCCAAAGCTATTTTTGGAAAATTTTTGATCCACGGCAATACCCTGACGCCAGGATTCAACCCCCTCCCCATCATTAAAAAACTGATTGAACCCAGCCATCTGGGTTGGTTCCAGGGTCTGGCTGGAGAGCAAGGTTCTTTGCAGGGTCTTGAACAACGCGGCGCGAAATGTGGTGTCAGGATTGTGATTCCAGATAATCCCGAGTTTCGGATTAAACTGATCTTTGTTCACAACAGCACCCTCAAGCCAGTCAACACCAGCGCCTAATACCCAGGTGAACCGATCTGGATAATGAATATATGTGTAGGTATAAAAATTGGTATGGTAAATATCTGTTTCATATATCTCGGTTGGAAAAAAGGGCACCTCTTCCCGACTTTTTCGATCCGCGTTGAAATAGCCGCCCCCTCCCACTAAAGTAAAGCGTTCTCCACGGAACAAATACTGTCCCTCTGCCAATACCCCCTCCTCCTCTTTTGAAATATCGACTCCAAAATCCGGAAAAGCCTTTTCATCTTCTTTCTCTTGGTATATGACAGAGGAAATAAAGTGGGAATGGGGTGCAAACGCATGGTGATAGCCCAACCGCATGGACTCCGTATATTCCTTTTCTATTAAGCTTGAAAAATATAGCTCCGGGTCAAACCGCAGGGGCAGATCCCCATTCTCCTTATCTTTCTTTCGGTATTCGGTCTGGATGCTGGTCTGGGGAGAGAGGCTCACCTGCGCAAAGGCATTATAGATATTCTGGTTCTGGTCATTGTTTTGCCGGAACCCATCGGTCTCGTAATGGAATTGCCCCAGGCTGAAGGAGACGCTATCCCAGACACCGGATATGACCATCTGCTCCCCCCAGGTCCTGTTCTCCGCTGCCACGCCTCTGGCCTTCAGGGAGAGACGGTTGCGGTTGAACAACTGGCTGAACTCGTTAAAAGAGGGGGTTGCCGGACCTGCACCCTCCAGGATATAAGGGCTGCCCTCAGCCAGTTCAGGACTGACCGGCTGGATATTGATGGGCTGCAGCAGTTGAAATTGCAGCCGCTCGCTGACCCGGGCAATATCATGCCTGGGAAGAACCGAATAGGAGTCTGCCAGAAATCTGTGGGCAGAATAATTGGAGGGATCGGTGTTCAGGGATTTATAAGCCTCTGCCAGGGCCAGCTGGGAGAAATTCAGATCGCTGTATATGCGGCTGAGGCTGGCGCTGCGGGCTGCCAGGTCCTCATCCAGCAAAAGACGTGAGCGGTATACAGCCCGGTTGTCATTTAATTCAATGGATTTTTGAAGGTCATGCAATGCCTCTATCGGGCGATTCACGGTCTGTTTGAAAATGGCATCATAAAACCAGGGCGTGGGATCTTCGGGATCCAGAACCTTGGCCATGGCAAACTGATCCCGGGCCAGGGCATCTCGTTTTTCTTCAAAATAGGCTTTGCCCAGATAACTGCGAATCAGGGCATTGCCCGGGTCCAGACTGGCAGCCACTTCAATTTCACCCCGGCCCTCCGTTACCTTTCCCTCCCGGATAATGGCCAGGCCACGGCCTAACCGGGGAAGGGGAGCTGAAGGTTCCAGCCCAATAGCCTGGGTAAAAACCTGGTTTGCCTTCCGGGTCCGTATCTGAGCAAGATAGGCAAACCCGAGAACGGTCTGGGCCCTTTCCAATTCAGGATTCAATGCAACGGCTTTCCGGGCGGCTTCAAGGGATTTTTTCAAATTTCCCATGGATAAAAAAAGCTCGGCAAGTCTTGCCCAAGCCAGTGCATTTTCCGGATCCAGGGTCACGGCCTTCCTAAGACTTGCCAGCGCCCCCTGGAGGTCAAACAGGGATTGCTGTGCATAGGAAAGGGCTAACCTGGCAATGGAGGATTCTGTGTCCAATTCAACCGCTTTTTTTGCCAGATCAAAGGCATGGTGCTTTTGATTCAAAGTAGTTGCAATAATCGACTCAAGGGAAAACACATTGCTTTCCCCTGGATCAATGCCTGCTGCCCTGCGGATATCTGCCCTGGCTTCATCCAGGCGGCCAACCCAGAGCAGCAGGCCGGCCCGATAGATGAAAAATCGTGGATCACGGATATCATCCAGTACCTGATCCAGGCTGGAAAAAGCCTGGGTCACATCTCCCTTTTTATAAAACTCCAGGGAGGTGCGAACCCTTGCCTGCCAGCCATCTTTTGTCCCCCCCGGAAAATCCATGGGATGATAATCCAACAGGGGAGGGTAATAGAGGGCCCATTGAACCGCATCCCTCGGCTGGACAACCATCTGCAGGACGGGTGCCTGCCCGGCTCTAGCCAGGGCAGATTGCCCCTTGGACAGAGAAAGGCTTCCCTTGTCATTCATGGCTGCGACCCGGCCTTCCAATATGGAAAAAAGGGTATGGTCTGATTCAACCCTTACATAAAATTCAGTGCCTTCCACAAACCCGTTCACAAAGGGGGTTGTCACCTTCAGCCCTCGGTGGATCCGACTGAAAAAATGGACAGCCCCCCTGAGAAGATCCACCAGAGAGAAGGCTTTTTCTTTGGCCATGTGAATGGTCAATGTGGTGGCTTGATCCAGGCGAAGGCTTGATTCATTGGAAAGAATAATGGCTGCACGGCTTCGCTCCAGGGTTCTAATCATGTCACCGGGACAAAGGATATCGTTCAATTGAACCGGCACCCACAGGGTTTGATCCACTCTCCGGGTTTGGACAGTACCCTGGACAGAAACAATTTTGCCGACCCATTGTGTACAGATCTCTGATGCCCCTGCACTGGAAATCATATGGGACCCTAACAAGACCCACAAAATCCCCCCTCTCCATAACCGAACGCGGAATGGTTTCATCTGTTTTTCTCTCCCTATTTTTTGTCCATGTGGACGATACCTTCCCATGTTTTACCAGGCGGGTTTTTCCTCAGGTTTTCAATTCGGTTGAGATAAAAAATGGACGGCCCATCCAGTCCATTGATCCGGATGCTCTGATAAAAATAATTCATGGCTTTTTCCCAGGATTGTTCTCTGTATGCGGTTAATGCCTGGGAAAAAGTGTGACAAAGGCTTTTCTGCCGGGATGTTGCTTCACCCAGGGGGCATATTAACTCCAAAACCGAAACTGGCATTGATTTTCCAGACAAAAAGAATTGTCCAAGATCCCGTGTCAGGAACCCATTTAATTGCTCCATGACTTCTCCGCTGACCAGTATATCTGTGCCCAGATATTTATTCAGCCCTTCCATCCGCGAGGCGGTGTTTACAATATCTCCGGTGGGCCTATATTCATAATGATCCATGGCCCCGATATTTCCCAGTGAAACCAGGCCATGATGCAAACCAATGCGGGTGGGAAGCGGGTTATTTTGAAAGAAATCATTGAACCGGCTTACGGCTTGGGCAATTTCCAGGGCTGCCAGACAGGCTTTGTGTCTCAGGACAGGATCAGACCTTGTGTTTGCCCACAGGGCCAGCATGGAATCGCCCACGATGTTGATGACAATACCTTCATGTTTCTTTACCGGCTGAAAAAGGGCATTATAATAGGTATTCATAAGGCGGGTCAGTTCCTCCGGGGCCATGGTTTCAGACAAATTGGTGTATTGTCCGGCATCGGTACACAGGCACGTCCCATAAACGATCTGGGTGTTGTTTTTTTCCCTGGCTATATTTTTCACCAATTGGTCAATCACATTATTGGGCAGGTAGTATCCAAAGGCATTTCGGATACTCTCGCGCTCCTTTTTGGTATCCATGTATTTCCATAAAACTGCTCCGAAAAAAGCCATGGGCGGCTGCAGGCATAAGGGAACAATCAAAGGAAGCCAATGGCCCTTGACCAAAAATTGATACTGGACATAACCAAAATAGACAATCCCCAGGCCCAGCATCCCCAACAGGGAAAAAGGGGCCGAGAAAAGATAAAACACCAGGCCCAGCAAAACTCCCCAGAAAAAAACAAGGGCAGTGTAGCCGGCCAAAGGAAGGGGTTGAATGGGTTTGTCCTCTAGCAGGTTTGCAAAAGCTGTGGCTGTCATTTCAACCCCGGAAATATCCACCCCGCTGGGATGAGAAAAAGCGGTGTAAAATCCATCTTTTAAATTGGGCAGCACCCGTTCCGAATGTCCAATAAATACAGCTTTTCCCTTAAAATCAACCGGGGTTCTCTGGGACGCGGGGTGTTCCAATTGATACAGAACCTGGCAATAGGAGATGGTGGGAATGGTTCCGGGAGGGCCATAAAAATTCAGATAACGGCTGTCAGGACTTTGATACATAGTAATCAGGGATTTGAGGACTTGACATTCTAAAGGAATACCCGAGGCGGATTTATCACACAAAATCTCTGCCCGCATTTGTTCTGCCAGGGAGGGATTCGCCCGGAAAAGCCCCCTCAGTCCCAGAATGAGTTCATTGATCTTTTTTTCAAGAATGATTTCATTTTCATCAAAAGGAATGTCAAGGGCATGAAGGGGATTCACCCGGGTTAAAATCTGAATAAACTCAGGATACACTTCCAGGGCAAATAATTGGAAAACAACCACCGGCAGGGTGGGCATTTCTCCGGCGCTGGTCTTGAACATCCAGTACTGATTCACCTTGATGGGGACTTTGGGCAAGGGGAACGGGGCCAGGGCAACCGCAGCTCCTGCCAGCAAATCCACCGGGGGCACCAGCCTCTCCAGGTGCAGATTCCCCGTGAAGACTCCCTTTTCATCCGTCAGAGCAAGGGTTTCTTTTTGAAGGTTTTCACACAAAACAACATTATTTGCTTTTTGAATGGCCCGAGCAAACAAATGATCAGTTTCCGGTACCGTGGGGTCGCTGAAGTTGATATCAAAGACGATCACCTGGGCTCCTTGATCGACGAGATATTCCGTGAGACGGGCATGCAGAGAACGAGGCCACTTAAGCGGCAGGGACGGCAGGTTCAGGGCTTTAGCAGAAAAATCGTCCAAGGCCACGATGATAACAGATGCAGGCACCTCTCTTTTCCCCCTCAGGTGAAACAATAGGTCCAGGCCAATATTTTCAACAAGACCCGAACCGACCGGCATAAAGCTGATGATCAGCCCCAGGATGCCTGTTATCAAACCTATAATTGTTCCCTTGGTCAAACGAGACATGAAAAAATCCCCCTGTGAGACCAATCGATTGCTAAATTGATACGGGGAAAAACCTATTTTTTAAAACGCTTTTTTGAGATTCAGGATTCAATCAGGGGCTGCCGCTGAGTCATGGATAACTGCTTATTTCCAGAGGCCCTTCAATGCAGGCGGAGAACCATATTATTCATTGTATCTATCAGGATAATGGGTTTGATGTCAACCATACTATTAAGTATTCGTGTCTCACCATAAGATATCTCATCTTGTCTCACACGCTATTGGTTAAAGGATAGGAACTTGCTTTTAGCCAAAGAAAGTATCAAAATCCCTTAAGATTCAAAATATTATTGCTCCCCTGATACAAGCACAACATGTTGTGCTTGTATCAGGGGAGTTCCGTTTAAGTCAAGAAAAAAATAAAGATCAAAAAAATCAGGGGGGACATGTTTGGATATTTCTGATAATTTCGTGACTACTCCCACCACTAAGCTGCCGCTATCCCACAGGGATGACCTTCGGCCGGGTGTAAATCATGGCTGTTGTCGAAATCATGCCGCCAACTTCTCAGTTCGACTATCCCAAAAATCCTCCCACCAACCATTTGCTCTCAATATGCGTAAAGAGAGCATCGGGTTTATGGAATCTGCTCTCCAGCTCGCTCCCGGTATTTTTAGCCGTTTTTGGGGAATTGATTTATGAGCGCTTTCAATCTCCCCGGATCCGATTGGGTAACCTTTTGATTTAAAATCCTTGTAACCAAGCGCGTTACTGAAACGTTTCATGTATCCTATCAGCCTTTTCAGTCGTTGGTTGGGGTTATTTTGATATTCATCTTCGAGTTCTGTCAGCACTTCATCAAAGTGGCCGTTTGATACTGCTTGTAATCGTGAATTCACCCAAGCTGGGCGGTCTTCCCTTTTTATCCCAAGGGCTTCTGCAGTCTCATATAAATGATCACGGAAGTGAGATTTATCCAATACAAATTGCATGGAAGGAAAATGCCTTTTCAGCTCCTCACTCAGCCCTATGCCACCATCAGCGACTCCGACAACTTCTGTTTCGGAAGTCATCCCAATCAAAACGGCCGCACTACGCATTTGGCCAACGACTTGTGGGTATGAGTCCAGTCCCCCGGCAAATATTTTGGACTCTGAATCTAATGGTCTTACGAATCCTAATCGAACATCTTTCCAGTTGATTTTTTTTGCCATTTTAGGATTCTTGTGAACCGGGGTCAGTTCGTTTTTTTCTTCGGTAGAAATTAATTCGGCGGTTCGGATCTCGCAGCCATCAAGCTCAACCAACATTTTTTCCAGATCTGTATTTTCTGATGCAACATCAGCATTTGAAAATTTGTTGACTATGAAATCCATAGCCTGATGAGCTGTGTTCTTGGTTGATCTATCCACTGCATTT
>JAABRW010000442.1 GCA_011390695.1 Desulfotignum sp. | reverse complement strand
GATCAAAATCTTTGGCAAAATCCAGGACCTCATCAAAGGTCTTGGGTGATGTAATTTTTACAAGCCTGCTTCTTCTGCACTGTTTGATGGTTTCTGCAGCAATGGTCTGCCATCGCTCCATGCGCCTGGCCAGTGCCCTGGCATCTGGAAACGGAATGGAGCGCTCGCAGTAAAAAGGGATCCATCGGGTAATGCCCATCTGGGTCAACCCCTTGATGATTTCATCCATTTTCTGGTGCTTGAGCATGCCGGTGCACACGGTAAAGGGCAGGGGGGATTCGCTTTTGGAAGCCTGTACCTCCACAATTTCCAGGCATACCCGGTCGGAACAAGCATCACTGATGCGGCCGGTAAAATCGGTTCCCTTTCCGTCGGTAAAGCAGACCATGTCTCCTTTGGCCATGCGCAGTACCCGGACAATATGCCGGGCATCCTGGCCCTGGAGCACAGCCTGGTCCTGTGTGATCTGTTTTTGGGGGATAAAAAATTTTTGCATCTTTTTACAGAAGATCTTTAACGGTTTTGATGACGTATGCCACCTGGTCCGGGGTAAGGGCGGCAAAAAGGGGCAGGCTCAGGGTTCGTGAATAATAGGTTTCCGCTTCAGGGCATTTGCCTTGGGCATAACCGTATTTTTTTGTGTAATACGGCTGCAGGTGAATGGGAATATAATGCACCTGGCAGAAAATCTTGTGGTCTGCAAGTTTGAGAAACATCTTTTTTCTGGTCCGGCTGCCCTGCACAAACTGGATGGGATACAGGTGGGGGCAGGCATTTTCGGCCAAAGCTTTCGGGGGCAGGATCAGGCGGTCATCATCTTTAAATGCCTGGTTGTAAGTGTGAACAATTTTTTTGCGCAGGTCTTTAAACCGGTTAAGATGTGTGAGCTGGGAACTTCCCAGGGCGCACTGCACATCAGTGATGCGGAAATTGGCGCTCAAGGCCTGCATTTCATAATACCAGGGGCCGTGCAGGTCCGTGTCTGCCGCATCCCCGGCCTGATCCGGAGATTTGACCATGCCGTGGTTGCGCAGCATCCGCAGCCTGTCTGCCAGAACCTTGTCATTGGTCATGACTGCCCCGCCTTCTGCGCAGGTAATGGTCTTGGCCGGGTGAAAGGAAAAAATTGCCAGGTCTGTGTGGGCACAGCTGCCGCATTGATAGGTTCTGTTGTCATGGGTATAGGATGAGCCGATGGCATGGGCTGCATCTTCAATTATGTGGAACCCGTATTCCCGGCCCAGGGCCTGGATAGCGGGCAGATCTGCCGGTGTGCCGGCAAAATCCACCGGAATCACCACCCGGGGCGGGGAATGGGTGCGGCAGTAATCAGCCAGGGCTTCGGGATCCATGCACAGGGTGTAAGAATCAATGTCCACAAAATCAGCCCGGCTCCCGCACAACTCAATGCAGTTGGCTGATGCCAGAAACGAATTGGGTGAGGTCAGGCCGGTATCTTCGGAGCCAATGCCCAGGGCCATGCAGGCAAGGTGCAGGGCTGCTGTACCGCTGGAACAGACCACCGCATGCCCGGCCCCGGTAAGATCACACAGGGCCGCCTCAAAGCGCGCTACTCGGGGGCCGGTGGTAAGAAAATCCGAAGCAAGGGTCTGGACCACCTGCCGGATATCATCATCTGCAATCCATTGCCTGGCATAGGGGATATGGGTTTGTTCCATCATGGTTTCCTTTTGGTTATGGCATTTTT
Organism: Desulfotignum sp.; assembly: GCA_011390695.1. The sequence goes on along the minus strand of JAABRW010000442.1, from coordinate 7,169 downwards.
CAAACCATACGCAATCTTTTTGAAAAAAACAATGGAACTGTTAACATCCGGTTCCAATCTGTGGAAGGAGCGGGTATCGATCAGCCCGGCAGGATGCGGGTGCGTGTGAAGACCTGCCGGCTGCTTTTTAATGTATTGACACTTTGTTTGCACTTTGATAGGTTTTCAGGGATTTTACATCAGGATTGGTACGGTTTATTTTCAGTGAAAGTGAGGGAATATGGCCGACAATACAGGGCAGGATGAACAGATTATCGAATTGACAGATATTGTGGATGATATGGATGCTGTATCAGAAGATGCAGTGCCGGATGATGACATTATTGAACTCACCGACATTGACCCTGTCACGGAGGGGCCTGGTGTTGAAGAGGTGCTGCCGGATAATGCCGCCATTTCTCAACAACAGATAGAGGCTGCACTGGAGCGTGTTATCGAGAAAAAATTTTCCGAAAAGATCGATATCATCCTTTTTGATGTGATGGAACGTGTTATTTCAAAAGAGATAAAGGAAATCAGGGAAAACCTGCAAAAGGATCTGGATCAGATCGGTACATCCTGATACAGGATACAAATTGTGGTAACAGGTTGCTGGGGATTCATATATTGATCCCCTTTTTCATTAATACGGGTATTTAGGAGCTAATTATGGGTTCGGATTCTCTGGATAAAGGATATGAGCCGTCGGGAATTGAAGAAAAATGGTACCGGTACTGGCTGGACAAGGGATTTTTCAAGGCCGAAGAAACCAGTGACAAAAAACCGTTTTCCATTGTCATTCCCCCGCCCAATGTGACAGGGGTTCTGCATATGGGCCATGCTTTGAACAATGTTATCCAGGATATCATGTGCCGCTACCGGCGGCTTCAGGGATATAATGTCCTGTGGATGCCGGGAACCGACCATGCCGGCATTGCCACCCAGAATGTGGTGGAACGGGACCTGGCTGCCAGAGGCAAAACCCGGGACCAGCTCGGCCGCGAAGCGTTTATCGAAGAGGTCTGGAAATGGAAGGAAAAATCAGGGGGCGCCATCATCAACCAGCTCAAGCGGCTGGGGGCCTCCTGTGACTGGGACAGAGAGCGGTTCACCATGGATGAGGGCCTTTCCGATGCGGTGCGCAAAGTGTTTGTCCGGCTCTACAAGGAAGGGCTGATTTACGAAGGCCAGTATATCATCAACTGGTGCCCCAGGTGCAAAACCGCTCTGGCTGATCTGGAAGTGGAATATGAAGAACATGATTCCTACCTGTATTATATACGGTATCCGTTCAAGGGACACAAAAAAGGGCTTACCGTGGCCACCACCCGGCCGGAAACCATGTTCGGGGATACGGCCGTGGCAGTGAACCCGGCAGATGAGCGGTTTGCGGATCTGGCAGAAACCCGGGTGATGCTGCCCCTTACCGACCGGACCATTCCCATTATCAGAGATGATTATGTGGACACCCGGTTCGGCACCGGTGCACTCAAGGTTACCCCTGCCCATGATCCCAATGATTTTACCCTGGGAGAAAAGCACGGACTGGCGCGGGTCAAGGTGATTGACGAAGACGGCAACATGCTCTCAGGTGCCGGGCAGTTCCAGGGCCTGGAACGGTTTGAGTGCCGGCGCCAGGTGGTCAAGGCCCTGGCCGACCAGGGCCTGCTGGAAAAAAAAGAACCATTGAAGCACAGTGTGGGCAACTGCTACCGGTGCAGGACCGTGGTGGAGCCCTCCGTGTCCAAACAATGGTTTGTGAAGGTAAAACCGTTGGCCCAAAAAGCCACCCGGGCAGTGCGCTCCGGTGAGACCCGCATTATTCCGGATACCTGGTCCAAGACCTATTTCGAATGGATGGACAACATAAGAGACTGGTGTATTTCGCGTCAGATATGGTGGGGACACAGGATTCCTGTCTGGAAATGCCCGGACTGCAGCCAGGTGATTGTGGAAGAAACCGATCCCACCGCCTGTCCGGGGTGCGGCTCTAAAAACCTTGCCCAGGAAACCGATGTGCTGGATACCTGGTTTTCCAGTGCTTTGTGGCCGTTTTCCACCATGGGCTGGCCTGAAGAGACCCCGCTCCTCAAGACCTTTTACCCCACCTCTGTTCTGGTCACAGGCTTTGACATTCTGTTTTTCTGGGTGGCCAGAATGATGATGTTTGGTATTCATTTTAAAGAAGAAGTACCGTTTAAAGATGTATATATCCATGCCCTGGTAAGAGATGAGCACGGCAAAAAAATGAGCAAGTCCAAGGGCAATGTCATCGATCCTTTGCAGGTTATTGAGAATTACGGGGCAGATGCGTTCCGGTTCACCCTGGCCGCCTTTGCCGCCCAGGGCCGGGATGTGAAAATGTCTGAATCCCGGGTGGAAGGATACCGTCATTTTGTGAACAAGTTGTGGAATGCGGCACGGTTTGCCCTGATGCATATCACCCCCGGAGAACCATCCTTTGATGATGACAAATTGTCTTTGTGGGAACGCTGGATTCTGTCCCGGTCTGCAGCCACATCCCTGGCCGTTAAAGAAGGCATTGAAAATTACCGGTTCAATGAAGCGGCTTCCGCCGTATACCAGTTTGTGTGGCATGAGTTCTGTGACTGGTTCATTGAAACCCAGAAACCTGCTTTGTATGAAAAGCAGGGCGGGGTGCGCAGGGATACTGCCCGTGCTGTTCTGGCCCGGGTTCTGGAAGATATTGTAATCATGCTGCACCCGTTCATGCCCTTTGTTACCGAAGAAATCTACCATATCCTTCCATTTACCAAGGGATCGGTGATGCAGGCATCTTTTCCTTATACGGAAGACAATTATGCCAGGTACCGAAACCTGCCGGTGGAAAAGGACATGGTTTTTCTTTTTGACCTGATATCAGGGATCCGCAATATCAGAAGCGAGATGAACATCCAGCCGTCCATGAAAATCAAGGTGCTGGCCAATACCGCAGATGAAAAAGAAAAACTGCTCATTGCCGAGAACAAGGCGGTCATTGCCAATCTGGCTACCCTGGAACGGTTCTCTTTTTGTGATCCTGATAATGCCCCGGCCTCCTGCGCCAGTTCAGTGACAGCAGGCACCACCTGTTTTGTTCCCCTGGAAGGGGTCATTGATTTTGAAAAAGAAATCGGGCGCCTGGAAAAGGAACTGGATAAAAACACCAAAGAATTGATAGGTGTACAGAAACGGCTCAGCAATGACAGTTTTCTGGAAAAAGCGCCCCAGGAAGTCATTGATAAAGTCAATGCCCGGCATATCGACCTTTCTGAGAAAAACGAAAAGCTGGCTGCCAATCTCAAACGCATTCAGGATCTGGCATAACCCATGGATATGATAGAACAGATTATCTCCCTGGCCCTGTTTGAAGATGCAGGGCTGGGGGATATTACCTCTGAAAGCATTCTGCCTGCATCCCGGCAGGGAACCGGCGTTATCACGGCCAAGCAGGACTGTGTTCTGGCCGGCACACAGGTTGCCGAAAAAACCTTTCACATGCTGGATCCGGACATGCATATCCAGATGATGTACACAGATGGAGACAGGGTACAAAAAGGCAGTGTGGTGCTAAAGGCAGCAGGAGATCTGCTGTGCATGCTCAAGGGGGAGCGGGTGGCATTGAACTTTTTGCAGCGCCTGTCCGGTATTGCCACTTTGACCCGAACCTATATGCAAACCCTCAAACACAGCCGGGTGCGGCTCACCGACACCAGGAAAACCACCCCGGGATGGCGCCTGCTGGAAAAACAGGCAGTAAGGGCAGGCGGGGGTTCCAACCACAGGTTCTCCCTGTATGACGGGATTCTGATCAAAGATAATCACATCGCAGTGGCCGGCAGTATAGCTGCTGCAGTGGCGGCGGTGCAAAAACAGGCCTCCCATTTGATGAAAATCGAGGTGGAGGTGTCTGATATGGACCAGGTAAAGCAGGCGTTGTCAGCCGGCGCTGATGTTATCATGCTGGACAATATGTCCTGTGCCGCCATGAAAGAAGCAGCGGGTTTTATCGGTGGCCGGGCTTTGGTGGAAGCATCAGGCAATGTCAGCCTTGAGACGTTGAACGATATTGCCGCAACCGGAGTGGATGTAATTTCCTGCGGCGCTTTGACCCATCAGGCCCGGGCTGTGGATCTGAGCATGCAGATACACCCCGGCCCGGGTATCAGCAATATGTGAGCCGGTTCCGGCCGTCTTTTTTGGATTTATACAGGGCCCGGTCCGTGCGCCGGATAAAAGAGGTGAAATCTTCTCCCTCCTTGAGTTCACTGGCACCTATGCTGATGGTTACTGAACAGGATTTTCCGGGCCGGGGTTCAAACACGGCCGAACTGATAAGGTCCCGGATTCTGTTACCCACCACACAGGCTTTTTTCAGCCTGGTTTCAGGCAGCAGAATGGCAAATTCTTCTCCTCCGTATCTATAGGCCGTATCCATGGACCGCATGCAGGAGTTGATGATTCTGCCGATGGCCATGAGCACCTTGTCCCCTTCCAGGTGGCCCCAGGAATCATTGTAATGCTTGAAATGGTCGATGTCCAGAATCATCAGAGACAAGGCATGTTTATACCGGTCGTGGCGCTCCATTTCCTGTTTGATCTGCCGGAAAAAATGGCGGGAATTGAACAATTTGGTCAATGCATCGGTGATGGCCAGCTGTTCCAGTTCCTTGAGCAGCCTGGTCCGTTCTTTTTTGAAACCGGCTTCCCGCAGCACCCGTTTGATGCGCAGGTCCAGTTCTTCGAAACGGAAAGGTTTGAATATAAAGTCACTGGCACCGGTTTTTACTGCTTCTTCATAAGAATAATCTGCACTGTAGCCGGTCATGACCATGACATCCGTGTCATATTTTTTTTTGACCCTGCGGGTCAGTTCCAGGCCGTCCATCCCATGCATCATGATATCGGTAAGCACCACATCTGCAGGAAAGGTTTCCAGTTTTTCCAGGGCTTCTTCGGCGCTGGAAGCGCTTTGCACCCGGTAGGAGAGAAGCGTAAGATATTCTTCCACAGAATCTTTGATGGCGGAATCATCGTCAACAATCAGGATGGCATGGGCCATTTTCTTATATTCTCCAGGAAACTTGGGTTGCTCATACGGGCTTGTCTTGACACGCTATCCCGCAATTGGTACATGTATGAACCAGAAATTTATATGAACAGGAAACTTAACTTAGAAACACGATACTTGTCAACTCTTAGTTTGGAGCACCATTGAAGATCCATCAAAAACAGATCCGTAATTTTTCCATCATTGCCCATATTGATCATGGCAAATCCACCCTGTCGGACCGGTTGATTCAATTGACCGGGATTGTTTCCGAGCGGGATATGAAAGAACAGATTTTAGATTCCATGGACATTGAAAGAGAACGGGGCATCACCATTAAATCCCAGACGGTTTCTTTGCCCTATACTGCTGAAGACGGCACCGAGTATCTGCTGAATCTCATTGACACACCGGGGCATGTGGATTTTTCCTATGAAGTTTCCCGGGCCCTGAAAGCATGTGAAGGGGCATTGATCATTGTGGATGCCTCCCAGGGGGTGGAAGCCCAGACCCTGGCCAATCTGTACCTGGCCATGGAACTTGATCTGACCATCATCCCCGTCATCAACAAGATCGATCTGCCGTCTGCGGAAATTGAATGGGTGAAAAACCAGATCGAAGAGGATTTGGGGCTGGACCGGGAAAACGCCCTTCTGGTATCCGCCAAGACCGGCAAGGGGGTGGATCAGATATTTCCTGCTGTGGCGGCGGCCATTCCCCCGCCCAAAGTCGATCCTGACAACCGGTTCAAGGCCCTGATCTTTGATTCCCACTATGACACCTTTCGGGGCACCATTGTGCATTTCAGGATTTTTGACGGCACCATTCAGAAAGGGGATACCATCTTGTTCATGCAGAATGATTCCCGATACAAGGTGGAGGAGGTGGGATTGTTCCAGATCAAAAGGGTACCCCAGAAAAGCCTGTACGGCGGCCAGGTGGGGTATCTCATCGCCGGGATAAAAAATATCAGCGATGTCAAGATCGGAGATACCATCACCATGGCGGACCGGCCCTGTGAAAAAGCGGTGGGGGGATTCCGGGAACCCACGCCTGTGGTGTTTTCCTCCATGTATCCTGTGGCATCCGATGATTATGCTGAGCTTACCGAAGCCCTGGAACGGCTCAAGCTCAATGATGCCTCCCTTATCTATGAAAAAGACAGCTCAGCTGCCCTGGGATTCGGATACCGGTGCGGGTTTCTGGGGCTCCTTCACCTGGAGGTGGTCCAGGAGCGCCTGGAGCGTGAGTACGATATTTCCCTTATCCTGACCTCCCCTTCGGTGCAGTATGAGATCACCACCACGGACGGGGAGGTGATGATCATCGACAACCCGGTGAATTATCCGGATCCGGCCGAGATTGTCAAGGTCAGAGAACCCTTTATCGATGCCACCATTATTGTCCCTGACCGGTACATGGGCAATGTGATGCAGGTCTGCCATGAATTCCGGGGGGTGAGCAAAACCTATCAATACCTGACCTCCAACCGCATGGAAATGAAATTTGAACTGCCCCTGGCAGAGGTGGTGTATGAGTTTTATGACCGGCTCAAATCCGTGACCCAGGGGTACGGGTCTTTTGATTATGAGATTTCCGGATACCAGGAAACCGACCTGGTGAAACTGGATTTTCTTATCAACGCAGAACGGGTGGATGCCCTGTCCATTCTCATTCACAGGGACAAAGCAGAGGCCCGGGCCAGAACAGCCTGTAAAAAACTCAGAGAGGAAATTCCCAGACAGCAGTTCAAGATTCCCATCCAGGGGGCCATAGGCGGCAAAATCATCTCCAGAGAAACCATTTCCGCGTTTCGAAAGGATGTTACTGCCAAATGCTATGGCGGAGATATTTCCCGGAAACGCAAGCTGCTGGAAAAGCAGAAAAAAGGAAAGAAACGGATGAAAATGGTGGGGTCGGTGGAAATCCCCCAGTCTGCCTTTTTATCGGTTCTCAAGACGGAATAATTTTATATGAAAGCCGTCAGCCATCAGTACTCAGCTAACAGCTAACAGCTAACAGCTAAAAGCTAACAGCTTTCATCATTTGTTGTGCCCGCCAGGGCATGGGTGTTATTATTAATAAAACAGTATCATTATAAAGGCAAATGCTATGACGTATGAAACAATTGTAATGGAAA
>JAABRW010000441.1 GCA_011390695.1 Desulfotignum sp. | reverse complement strand
ATGTCAATAAAGCATTACACCGGATGAACGCTCCTAAAAAAGAAGAAGCGTCCAAAACTAAATATAAACTGTGCTGCTGTGTGTTTCATTTATGCGGGTCCATTTGTTGGCTTTTCATGCTGCTTCTGTGTACAGCCCTTTTTTCCCCTTGTCAACAAAAAAATGCCGGCCGCAATCACCGGCCCGGCATTTGAATGATCCTGTAAAGCCTGGTGGTTATTATACTGTTTTGCGAACCACTCCGGCCAGGCCGATCAGGCCGACACCAAACAGGAGCATGGTGGCGGGTTCGGGGGCGGGGTTTGGATTTTCCGGTGGAGAAACATAAAAAGCGAAATCCTGCTTGCCGATTCCATTCACAGGCTCAATTTGGGCAATATTAATGTTTGCGAAAGAACTCTCATCATAAGTAGTATTGGAATCATTAAAAGCTGAAGTGACTGCATCCAGAATGCCTTGGGTATTAATTTTATTTAAACTAAAACTATTAGGGCTGTTTTGGGAATTGGTTGCATAAAAGCCATCTGTTATAGATGTAATACTATCATCACTATCCAGAAACACCTCCCAGATGGCAGCCTGGGCTTGGGATTTGGAATAATCACTCCAGTCATCATTGAAATACAGTTCATTGATTATCCAAGCAGCTTTAAGCAGCCCTGGCTTATAAATATTACTTTCAGATGTGTAGTAACTTTCAAATCCTTTAATGGTATAGGTCCCACCATTCATTTGGGCGAAATATTGCGGCTGAATACAGAAAACATCATGAGAAAAAGAAGGGCCTTCAAGTTTATAGTCAGTATGCCAATTCCGACTTTTACTGAAATTCCAGTATTCAGAGGTAACTTTTACATTCGCTGTAATGGTTGATGCCCCGGCCGGGGCAGCCACCAGGATAGTGCCGAACATTAACAACAACATCACGGACAGGGCCAGCAGTTTTTTTATGGGGTTGAAATCAAGTAGGTGCTTCATCTCTTCTCCTTCTTTTATTTTAACCAGCATTAAATATAATATCATTTTTTATTAAATTACTGTCATCAGCGTTGTATTTTAGGATTAGCAAGAGATGGGCCGGCACACAAAAAAACATGTGTATTTTTTTAGAAAAATTATGATTTTGAATTTAACTAACTGAAATAATTATTAAAAATATATTTACTTTTTATTACATTATGAAAATCGAAAAGGATTTCAAACAATCACCCGGCAAAAAGCTGATGAGTATGAATTTTTTTACCCAAAAAATTTGGAAATTTATTGCCCAAAACTATCACATTTTTTTCTCAGCGTCAGCTTTCAACCAATCTAAAATCAGGGAAAAAATTACATAAAAATGTGATAATTTTTACATAGTATTGTAACAATTTTTTCCTTTTCAGAACATGACACAGGATGCTCCCATTGCATTCACCAAAAAAACAGTATGCAATTTTTCCCGTAAATGCAGCCTCTGAAGCGCAATCCAGCTTTCCTGGTATCTGCCATGCCGAAAAAGGCATAAATATTGCATATTATTAGAAAAAACGGGGAAGCACCATACTATATAATTTTATTAAGTATTAAGGAGGAACCGGACATGTATTTTTACAAAAAAGGGCTGGCATTTTTATTGGGACTGGCACTTGTTTTTTCAGTGGCATCTGTTACCCAGGCCGCTGGGGTTACCTTTGATCTGCTTTTTTCCAAGTATGATGTTGCCCTGGATGACATCACTGACATTGATTTTATGACTTTCTACGGCACAGCAACCATTTTTCAGACCCCTGTGACCGCAACATCAGGCACCTTTGAAGAAGATGGTGTCGTTACTTTTCAGTCCTACAATGACACCTATTCCTCGATTATGCTGAACGGCCGTCTCCTGAAAATCATTTTCGACAATCTGTCTGGCACCTATGACGGGGATTTTATCGAATTTGATCCCGGTCAGACGGTCACCCTGGCCATTGATAACAGCGGGATCATGACCTCACTGGCGGATTTTGAGCTGGGTTCCAACTCAGGGGGATTTGTGCTGGGAGCATCGGGCAACAGCCTGGCCCAGGACTATTACCTGACCCTAACAAATGACACATATGGCATTCTTACAGGATCACGGGTGGAATTTGAAGCTGTTCTCACTGCCACTGATTTTCGGGACAACGGCACCTACCAGATGATGGGACAGCTCAGTGCAGTCCCGGTTCCCGGTGCACTGATTCTGTTCGGATCAGGACTTGTCGGTCTGGTGGGTCTGAAAAGGAAAAGAGTCCGTCAATAAATAATAAATATTTTCCTCCACAACAAAACAAAGCCCCGGTGGTCATTACCGGGGCTTTGTTTTTAATTACACTCCGGTTAATTGTTATCTTCTCCAAGGGATCCGAATATTCCGGCAAAGTCTTCCAGGCATTCCATATCTGCCTGTTTAATGAATGCATAAACGTCGCTGCCGTCCACATGGCCATCTGAATTAAAATCTGACTGGCATACACCCACCCTCACGCTGAGGGTGTCAAAAAAAATCAGACCAGTTCACCGTTCCGTCAGCAATGGTATCTGTTCCCCCAAAAAAACATACCTGCCCTTTTCACTGCCCGGCAGATCCATCCCCAGGGGCGCCAGCATGGTCATGGACCGAGGTCTTCGATTTTTCCCCGACGACAGGAGATCTCCTGGCCGGTCCAGGCAATGTCATGCCAGAACCAGATGGTGTTAGAAGGGGTCCGGACAAACAGCGAGTAATCCCCTTCAATGTCATCCTCTGCTGCATCTTTCTGCCATCTCCCGGATATCCGCTTCTGTCGGAATGCCAGGTGATGCCGGAGGACGGAAAACAGCATTTGGTCCGGATCAGATGCCACGGTATAGAGGATGACAGGCTGAAATCTGGCAGGCGCTCCTTTTCAATCGCCGATAATCACCGTTCCCCGATAAGCATAAATGGTCATGGCTTTGCTGAAAACCACCGGGTCATTCCCAGTGCCGCTGTAAAAATTGGACCGAATCCACAACTGCCCGTTGACCGGGGTGGCATTATACCCCTCTGAGACAGTATCAAAGGGATTTTGAAGGGTACCGGTTTCCGTCCCGCTCCAGGCCCCGTCGACAAACTGATAGTTTTCAGGTGAACTGTAGGGATAAGAGCGTTCAACAATTTTTTTGGTACCCGGCACCTGGTCCAGATTGTACCACCCGTTGCTGCCGCCGCCCCACCCTGCATTGATATGAAAATAGGGTGACGGGTCATCCCGGTATCCATCCGCCACCAACGTGTGGGAGCCGGTGGACAGAATCACCGGCAGCCCGGCCAGGATGCTGTCCATCATGGGGGCTTCATGATCCGAGCGCAGGTCAATGGTGCCCTTGTACCGAAAATAGGTGTGCATGGCGGTCGTGGTCAACCAGGCACCGGATGCGCCCACTTCATAGTTCATGGACACCGCCACTCCGCAGTGGTACATGAGGTCCGCCACCCCCTGGTGGGCAGTGGTCAGGTTGTTCAAGGGCATATCAGCCCAGTTGTAGTTCTGGAGACTGAAATCCACCGCGTGGCTGAACTGCACATCCCCCCCCCGGTCAGTATAAGATCTTGCTTCATTTCCCGTGGGGGGCCAGCTGTGATACCGCAACTTGATGGCCATGGCCGTGGCAGTGCACCCGGTGGGGATACCGCCAATGCTGCCGTTATTGGCCACCACTGTTGTGTTATAGGGCCACCCCTGGTCCCAGTTGGCGGTGGCCCACTGAAGGGTATCCATGGGCGCATCTTCAAGGGGTGCATCCTCAGATGGCACGGGTTCCAAAGTCCTGGCATCGGCCCACATAGTCCACAGTTTTTGCCACATGGGATGCACGCCCACCGGTGATGCCACCGCTTTTTTTGCCTGCATCCGCCGCCACCGGGCAGGGATGTTTTTTTCCAGAAAATACCGCAGAAAATTGCGGTCAGGCGCATCCCACCGAAATTCGGTGACCGGATCGAACGCCACAATGGGCAACAGGCGGTCATCCCCGCTCATCACCACAAATCCCGACGATTCATAGGCCACCACATAGGCCAGCACCGGCTGGTCCGCAGGCTCCCTGTCCAGCAGAACCCCGCCGTCCACCAGAAAAAACACCTGTCGGTGAGCCGTATGATCCATCCGCTCCTGCTGGATCGCTGCTTTTTTTCTGGCCTGCACGGCTTTCCATTCCCTGACATGCCACATATCCGCCAGCGCCAGTGCCTCGGTTTTTGAAACCCCGGCACCCAAACTGCTGGAGCAGGTAATGACAAAAAAAACGAGTAAATTAATTGTGAATATGGCCAGTCTGTTCGTACAATGTTTTTTTTTCTTCACACCCTGTCTTCCTTTGTTATTGCAGACTCACCAATACCAGCACCAGGCCGGTACCGGCATCCAGTGAAGTCATGGCCTTGCCCAGTATGGCCCCGTTGGCCCGGCCATGGTCCGTGACCTTCATGGCATGTCCCGGCAGATCCGATGTGGTGAGCAGGTCCCCGGGGCGGATAGCGTGGGAAGAGGCATTGGCCTGGCAATAGACCCTGCCGGTCAGGGCCACCGGATGCTGCCCGTCGGCCACAGACCCTTTCTGGCCCATCATCATCCCGGATTTGATGCCCCCGGCCCCGCTGATGATGCCGGCCACCTTGTTATCATAAGCCATGCGGCTCACCGCCAGATGACCCGGCTGGTCCGGATCGATGCTCACCACCATGCCCGGGGCCGGAGGGATCTCCTGTTCCGTAATAACAAACTGTTCGGACAGGTCGCTGCCGCCGGTGATCTCAAGCACCTGGGTCACCACCCGCCCGCTGCCATCCTGACTGGGAGAGATGCGGACGGTTTCCACATGGCTGCTGTTGAAAAAACGCATGGTGCCGTCATTGTCAATGCGGAATTCATCTTCTCCGCCGTTTCCACCAAACCCCTTGAGCAGGGGCCCGGTTCCGTCGTTGCTGATCACGACTGCAGTATCGGTGCTGCTGGTATGATCATTGTGTGCCCAAAAGGCAATGCCCTGTCCGGTGAAATTATCGGTCCGGGCATACAGGGCAGCCCCGGCCAGGCCTGAAGCCACATTGGTGAAAAAATACCCTGCATGTTCATTGGATGCTCCGGTGGCGGCATAAATGCCATCGGAGCCGGCACTGAATGCCTCGATGGCATAGGCGTTATCTCCGGTGGTATAGGCATAGACTCCCCGGCCATTCGCTCCGGTGGCATAGGCATGGACCCCCCGGCCGCTGCCACCTGAGGCACCTGCGTAAACCCCCCGGCCGTTCAAACCCGACGCAGAGAAATACCCCCCGTAATTGGTAACGTCACCGGTATTGACGGCGGACCCGTAAACCGCCCGGCCGCCGCCGCCGGCAGCGGTGAAATAACCGCCGTAATTCATATAGTTGCCCGTATGGGTGGAGGCACCATAAACCCCCAGTCCATAGGCTCCGGCCGCGGTGAAATGCCCCCCGTAGTTGGCATGGAGGCCGGTATGGGTGGACCTCCCGTAAACCGCCCGGCCAATGGTACCGGCAGCCAAAAAATAGCCGCCGTAATTGGCATCGTTTCCGTCGTTGGTGGCGGTGCCGTAAACCCCGTAGCCATAGTTGCCGTCTGAAGAAAAATATCCGCCGGTGCCAGTGCCGCTGGTGCCGAAGACCCCGGTTCCGGAATGGGTCACCCCGGCCACACCATGCCCGGTATCGGAAGCCCCGCCCACACCGATCCTGTTCACCGGCAGGCGGGTTATGGCGGATCCCGGAACAAACCCGGGGGTTCCGCCGAAAACCCCCATAACCGGCTTGTGTCCCTGGGGATCGCCGTCCGCTGCGCCGTACACCCCCATGGGGTAGTTCCCCGGGGACGCATCAGCCACATTGGTCAGGCTGAGGATTCCCCCGTGGAGGTCCGACCCGGTATAATTGATGGACCATTTTATTTTGCCGGCGGTCACGGACTGATCCGCCAGTTCCGAACCCGTGACAGCACCCGGGGCCAGGTCCGCTGCCGTGATGGAGTTGTCCAGAATTTTGCCGCCCGTCACCGCATGGTCCGCCAGGTGGGTGTTGGTGATGCTGCTGCCGGCAATCATGACACTGGTGACGGCACCAGCCTGGCCCTCATTCACATACACGGTATCATGCTCATGGTCTGTCAGGGCAAAGGCACCGGCAGGGTTGCCGTCCAGGGTGTCGGCATCCCCGGCTTTCAGAGCATAAGCCACAGCAGTAACCTGCTGGCGGGGCTTCAGGGTTTCCCAACTTCTTGAATCATGATTGTAGACCGCTATTTCCAGCCAGACCCCGCCAGTGTCAAACATGCTACTGTCAACAGAGAAATATTTTCCCAGGTGGACATTGAACAGCCCCTGCGATACAGCAACTTCCTGTTCCTCGCCATCATCCGGATTCCAGAGCTGGTTACCGCCTGTTTCGGCATCATACAGATAAAACCGCATGGTATAGTTGCCGTCGGCAACCGGGGTGCCGGTGCTGTCATCCAGCCTGCCCTGATAGTTAATCAGACTGGGGACCGCCCCGAATACAGGTGTGCTAAAGGCTGTCATCACAAGAACGAAGGTAAGGACCATACCTGTCCATTTGCAGCATTGCATGGTGTTTTTCTCCTTATTCAGATGGTATTTGAAAATTTGAGGTATCAATCGAGGATCAACTGTCCCCCGTTGCGGATGATCATCTCCCCATCCACGACGGCGGTGGGAAAATCCCTGTTGGCATTGTTGGAGTAAAGAAGGATCCGGCTGGTGGTGCCATCCCCGCTGGTATTGCCCGAAGAGGTGATGCGCAGCCCCCGGTGAAACTGGATCTCCACACCGGCATGAATGGTCAGGGTCCGGCCGGCAGGCACCGTGACGTTACATGTGACCCAGTAAGGCCCGCCGTTCACGGTTAATGGTCCCCCAAGTCCGTCATATACCGTGCCGCACAGCTGGGTGTAAGCTTTTCCCCCGAATCCGCTGCACTCACTGCTGTTGACCGAGTTGTTGCTGCCAATGGAAATGGAATGCATGATATTGAAGGTACAGTCATCCCTGTGTCCGCACCCCAGCACATTGTGCCCGTATTCATGCACATATACATTGCCCTGGACCCAGTCCTCCACAATAAACCCGAAGGCATCACACCGGCCGCAGCCGATAATGGAAGTGTTGAAGCTGCCGGCACAAAAATCCACCGCCGTCACCACTTTGGCCCGGTGTGTGGTGACATTGAATACGCTGGTCAGTTCCGCCTGGGTGGTGATCACATCCAGGCCGTCCCCTGAAGTACCGAACGTCCCCAGGGCGCCGCTGCGGAAAAAACGGACCGTACAGGGCACATCATCGGTGCAGTCATGGTTGTCATATTTCATGCGCTCATTGATATCATCCATGGCATTGTCAAAGTCGGCCGCGGCATACCCGGTGGTTTGAACATGCCGGGTCACGCTGAAGGGCACCCAGTCAAGGGCTTTGGCCATTGCCGGAATCATGAGCATCACCGCACCCAGAAACAGGATTTTTTTCATCACAAACGTCCTTTTATTCAGAATTCAGTCCAATGGTTTTCTGCGATTATTGGGGATTGAGCACGGCGGCACGTCCTCTGGATTCCAGCCGGTCCATCAGCGTCAGGGCCTGGGGCACCGTGTCTGTCAGAAACCGGCGGGGTTCGTGTGCGCCTTTTTTGACCGCTTCCCGGTGTAGGGTCTGGAGCAGCTGCCGGGCCTCGGGCCGGCCGGAAACCGCCAGTCCCATCACCGCGTATTCCGCCACCAGATCATGGACGGGTTTGTCCCTGAACTGCCACCGGATGGCTGTGTTGCCGGAACCGGCAATGGTACCGGCCAGATAGGCAATGGACCGGTCCCCGCCGCCCGCGGCAATGCATCCCAGGGCATAGGGAACACTGAGCAGCGCCCGGAAGGATGCCCCGTCCACCTCCCCTTCCGCCCGCTCCAGAAAGTCGATCAGCGGGTCAACCGCTGACGGATCTTCAATGAACCCAATGGTGACGACGACATTGGTCCAGAAAATTTTTATTTCCGGGTTTTCCAGCAGTTCAAGCAGGTACGGCAGGGCTTCGGGTCCAAGCGCATGGGCTTCTGAATAGGGAATGCCGTCCATGTAGTGTTTGAATACCAGGTCCTGGACCCGCCATTGGACCTCATCCTGACTTTGTGCCAGGCTGCCGGCCGGACAGGCGATCAGCAGCAGCGACAGCATATATACCATACTCACGGTTACAGCAAGCATTTTCATAGGTTCCACCACTCCTTTAAACACAACGACACTGTTTTTCATGATTTCGGGTGCAGCAGGTCCGTTTATCGGCAGTCCTGCCTGCCGAATTCAGAGGCAAACCGCTCCAGGTCCGCGGCATCAATGGGCCCGGGATAACCACCGATAAAAAGAACAATATCGTGTCCATCCACATCGCCCTCCTCATCAAGATCCCCGAAACAGGACGGGGTCTGCAGGGTGTACATAAACCCGGGATAAAGCAGATATCCGGAGGAAGCCGGATGATTCTGCTGCAGCGCAACGGGCGTGGGCTGACCCAGTACGGACTGGACTCCAAATCCTGCCGAGGCCATCCCCCCGCCCCCCCCTGACATCACAGTGGTGCTTATCTGAAAATTGGTGCTGCTCATGGCTGCCCATACCCCCACCGGGATCACCACCAGCATGACAGCCATTACAACGATTTGATTTTTCATAGAGGTTCTCCTCATTTAACGGTCTTAAGGGAGGTGCCGGGTACCCCGCCGGCAGGCATTCTATTCAAACACACGCATCTGTCCACCGTTAATAACCCTCATGACGTCTGAATTCAAGATCTTCATCCCTTTTTGTTTGTACGCCATAGTGCCGCCTCCTGTTTATTGAAGGGTCACCAGCACCAGGATTTTGCCTGTCTGACCTTTTTCTA
>JAABRW010000440.1 GCA_011390695.1 Desulfotignum sp. | reverse complement strand
ACTGGATGGTGATCTTGAAACCCGGAAAAAGGAAATCGCTTTTGCCGCCGCATATGCCCGGTCCAACGGATTAATTTAATGTTGATAAAATCTTTTCTTTCTGGTACTTCCCCGGCCATGCGCCACAATTTTTGCACTTTTAAACCCTGTTAGATAGGAAATTCACCCTATGAAGAATGCTGACTTTTTAACCGGTATCACCACCAGCGGCACCCCCCACCTGGGAAATTTTGTGGGTGCCATCAGGCCGGCGGTGGCATCCAGTAAAAATCCGAATCTGACCTCCTATTATTTTCTGGCTGACTACCACTCCCTGATTAAAAACCATGATCCTGAAAAACGGCAGGCATCCGCCCTTCAGATCGCAGCCGCCTGGATCGCCCTGGGCCTGGACCATGATAACTGCGTGTTTTACCGGCAGTCTGATATCCCTGAAATTCCGGAACTGACCTGGATTCTGACCTGTCTCACTGCCAAGGGCCTGATGAACCGGGCCCATGCCTACAAGGCAAAGGTCCAGGAAAATGAAATTGCCGGTAACAAAGACCCTGACCAGTCCATTACCATGGGACTGTTCTCATATCCCATTCTCATGGCTGCTGACATTCTCATGTTCAATGCCAGAAAAGTACCGGTGGGAAAAGACCAGGTCCAGCACCTGGAAATGACCAGAGATATTGCGGCACGGTTCAACCATGTATATGAAAAACTGTTTGTTCTGCCCGAAGTGGTGGTGGATGACAACACCGCAGTGTTGTCCGGCCTGGACGGCAGAAAAATGAGCAAGAGCTATAACAACTTCATCCCGCTGTTTGACACGGAAAAACGGCTGCGCAAAATGATCATGAAGATCCAGACAAATTCTCTGGGGCCTGAAGAACCAAAGGACCCTGACACCTGCACCCTTTTTTCCATTTACAGGGCCTTTGCCACCCGGGAGCAGACAGCTGCCATGGCCGAACGCTACCGGGCCGGCATCGCCTGGGGAGTAATGAAACAGGAATTGTTTGAATATATCAACACCATTCTGGCCGAACCCAGGCAGCGGTATAATGAGCTGATCAAAAACCCGGGGGATATTGAAGATATCCTGGCCAAAGGAGCGGACAAGGCCAGAGGGTTTTCCGTACCCTTTTTAAAAAAGATCCGGTCGGCCATCGGTATCCGGTCCCTGGATTAAACCAGGAACATACATATCTGAGGCCCTTGCATATGAGGGTTTTCCCTATTTATTTTTTTTGTGTTCCGGTGTTTTATATACCCTGGATATTTTACATAAATATGCAGACTTCCCTGTTTTTCAGGGGAAAATCACAACACAAAAAGGAATGTATGTATGAACCGTCAAGAATTTACCCTCCATTTTACAGACCGCGAACTAAATGATTTTACAGGGATGTCCAAATGGTTTCGAAACATCGGGATCGCCCTTCTGGTGATCGGCATCCTGGCTGTCATCCTGCCATATGTGGCCACCTTGACCGTGCAGGTTCTGGTGGCGGTCATCCTGCTTCTGGCCGGTGTACTGCAGATTGCCCATGCAGTATCGGTTCGAAAATGGCGCCCCATCTTCTGGGAGGTCCTTTTTGCCGTTCTCTTTCTTCTGACAGGCATCCTTTTTCTGGTCAGTCCCATGAGCGGTGCATTTGCACTGACCGTGATACTGGGCATCTTTTTTCTGATACTCGGCGCTTTCAAGATCCAGTCAGCTCTGGTGTGGCGGCAGCGGCCCGGCTGGGGGTGGATGATGACCAACGGCATACTTTCGCTCATTCTGGGTATTTTTGTCCTTGCAGGCCTGCCTGGAACAGCGCTGTGGGTCATCGGCCTGATACTGGGCATCGATCTGATATTTTCCGGCATCACCGCCATGGTCATCGGCAGCAGGCTGAAACACCTGTCCGCAATGTAGCCTTTAAAAAAAAACCGGCCACCGGGGTTTAGACGCCCCCGGTCTGTCCGGGACATGTGATCACCGGGTCAGGCCGGCGATTTCTTCAGTGGTCAGATACCGCCAGGTCCCGGACTGCAGATCACCCAGAGATATATTGGCCATGCGCATCCGCATAAGGTTTTCCACGCGGTTGCCGGTCTTTCCCACCATCCTGCGGATCTGTCGGTTCATCCCCTGCTTGAGAACAATGGTGAACCTGTTTTTTGCCATCCGCCGCACCCTGGCTTTCCTGGTTTTTTTTCCCTGGATCACCATGCCCCGGGCCATGGCATCAAGGTCTGCATCTTTTACAGGATGAAAAGTTGTGACCTGGTATTCTTTTTCATGGTTGTGGGAAGGATGGGACAATTTGTTGTGCAGGTCCCCGTCATTGGTGAGCAGCACAAGGCCCTGGGAATCCTTATCCAGCCTGCCCACAGGAAAGATCCGTTCCTGTACCTTCACAAGATCCAGTATGATCCGGTCATTGTGTTTTCTGGCACAGGAAGTGACCACGCCTCTGGGCTTGTTTACGGCAATATACACAAATTCGGTTTTTCCGGGCAGATGCACCCTCTTGCCGTCATAAAGCACCACATCATTTTCCGGATCCACCCGGGTGCCCAGCGTGGTAACGGTGCCGCCATTGACCTGTATACGTCCCGCAACAATCAGTTCTTCGCCTGCCCGCCTGGAACACACCCCGGCCCGGGCCAGAAACTTCTGCAGCCGCATGGGCCGGTTTTCAGGATCAGGAACGGTAGTCGGCATTGATCTTGACATAGTTTTCACTGAAATCACAGAACAGAAAACTGTCTGCATATTCCCCTAAGTGCAGATCCAGGGTGATGGCAATATCTTTGGCTTTCATGACAGCAGCCGCTTTTTGTTCCGCTTCTTTGCCCAGCCATCTGCCCTGGCGCACCAGAGGGATGGCGCCGAAGTACAGGTCCATTTTATCCTGGTCCACCCTGGCGCCGGACCGCCCGGCAGCAGCCGTGATCCGTCCCCAGTTGGGATCTTCCCCGTAAATGGCGGTCTTCACCAGGTTGGAATGGGCAATGGCTTCCGCCGCTCGGAAGGCATCTGTCTGTGATGCTGCCCCTGTCACATTGATCTGCACCACCTTGGTGGCACCTTCCCCGTCTTTTACAATCTGTCTGGCAAGATCCATACAGACCGCTTCCAGCAGTTCCCGGAACACAGCCAGAGAGGCTGCATCCTGTATGTATGCCGGTCCGGTACCCCCGGCCAGACACAACAAAGTGTCATTGGTGGAGGTGTCCCCGTCCACGGTGATGCGGTTGAAGGATTTGTCACAGGCCCCTGCCAGGGCCTGCTGCAGGTCAGGCCCACTGATGTGCGCATCAGTGAGCACATAGGCCAGCATGGTGGCCATGTCCGGCCGGATCATGCCGGATCCCTTGGCAACCCCTGCCATGGAAACGGTCTGGAGACCCCGGCCAGTCGCGATACCAGCGGTCTTCATAACGGTTTTAGGGGCAAGGTCCGTGGTGAGGATGGCATCGGCAAAATCATCCAGCGTGCCGGAGGCAATCTGCGTTTTCAGCTGGGGCACCCCGGATGCAAACCTGTCCATGGGCATGGGGGCACCGATCACCCCGGTGGAACATACCATGATCAGGTCTTCTGGAATACCGAAGGTATCTGCCGCCAGCCGGGCTGAATGCTGTGCATCTTTAATCCCCTGCTCTCCGGTAAAGCAGTTGGCATTGCCGGAATTTACCAGTACCGCCTGGCACAGGCCCTTTTTGATCATCTGCTGCCCCAGGATCACCGGGGCGGCTTTGACCTGGTTTTTTGTAAACACGGCTGCGGCAGCTGCCGGCTTGTCACACAGGATCAGTCCCAGGTCCCTGCGCCCGTTTTTTTTGATGCCGGCAGAAATACCGGCAAATGAAAATCCGTTTATCAAAACTGTGTCACTCCTGATATGTTTTGCATGGTTCACTGCCATTGCAATGATACAGATTGGATTGTAAAATCTGTATTATAACATGAAGCCCCGGGGTGTAAATAAATAAAGAGCCATTACAGCTGATATGGCATTGCGGCTGGAACGGTATTTTGGGATTGACGTGCAGTTTTGGCTGAACCTGCGACAAAAGTTCACAACCATCCATCCGCTGTTATGCGATGGGAGGGGGCGGTGGCGGCAGTTCCCCTTATCCCTCCAATCCATATACTTCCTGGACATGTTTCCGGTTGATCCAATCTCCGGAAATAATTGACGGTTCTGCCATAATGGTCTCCTGCAAAAATCTGTTTTAATGATGAAACTTTTTTGTCTTCGATTGCATAAGGATACCAATACCAATTTAAAAATGCTATAGTCAGTTTTTCGGCAACGGTACCAGTGTGGGCTGTTATTTATGTAAAGGTGCAAAAAATTCATATGGATGACCATTTTCTGGAAGGCTGTCTGTTTTTCAATGTGAATGCGTTTTCACGGCAGATGCTCAAACTTGCGGAAACCAGTTTTGGGCCGTTAAAACTCTCGCCCGCACATGCCTCCCTCATGCTTATTCTGTATGAAAATCCGGGCATAAGTCCCAAAAAACTCGGGAAGCTGCTGCAGTTGACCCCCTCCACCATCACCCGGTTCATTGATGCCCTGGCCAAAAAAAAGCTGGTAAAAAGAAAATCCAGCGGAAAAACCAGCGCTATATTTTCCACGGAAAAAGGCCATGCAGTAAAACCAGCCATTGCCCGGGCATACCAGGAGTTTTATCACAATTATACCCGTGTTCTGGGAACCGGCAACGCCCACAGCCTGGCCCTTCAGATCAGCCGGGCCAATGAAGCGTTCCTGGAATTATCCGGATCAGACCCGGGCCATGATCAAAAACTTTAAACTGACCATAGAATATGACGGCACCGGTTTTTCCGGATGGCAGCGCCAGGCAGACAGACCCACCATCCAGGGTGCGCTGGAGCAGGTATTGTCCCGCATTTTGAACCAGCCTGTTACCCTGGCCGGTTCCGGCCGCACTGATGCCGGGGTCCATGCCCTGGGCCAGGTGGCCTCTTTTTTTGCTGATACGAATATGGATCCCCGGGTGCTGCAAAAAGGGGTGAACAGTCTGATGAAGCTTCCAATTGTTCTCACAGAATGCATTCTAGTCCCTGATAATTTTCATGCCCGGTATTCCGCGGTTTCCAAGGAATACCACTACCACATTCTCAACAGAGAAGTTCCCTGCGCTGTGGGCAGAAACTATATCTGGCACATTCACACCCCGCTGGATACAACTGCCATGAACCTTTGCTGCACGCTGTTATGCGGTACCCATGATTTCAAGTCCTTTGAAAATACCGGTGCGCCGAGACGTTCCACTGTTCGCACGGTGTTTGCGGCTCAGGTGAATGAACAGTCTGGCAGCCGTCTGGTATTCAGGATCTGTGCGGACGGTTTTTTGAAAAACATGGTGAGAAATATTGCAGGCAGCCTGGTGGATGCGGGCAGGCATAAAATCACTGTAAAAGATTTTGAAAGCATTCTGTCGGCAAAGGACCGGTCCCTTGCCGGTGCCACCGCACCGGCAAGGGGATTGTTTTTAAAACAGGTGAACTATGTCTGAGGCTTTTCTTTGGCAGGGGTCTGGACCAATTTTTTTTCCGGGTCTGATCCGGGTTCCCTGATTTTCTGCACATGCCGGTTGTAGTGGGCAATGATGTCCCGGCGGTAGATCAGGCCGATCAGTTCTTTGTGGTTTGCTTCGTTCACCACGGGCAGGGCATCGATATTTTTCTGGGTCAGTTTGTGCAGCACTGTGTTGAGGTCTTCGGACGGGGTGGTGATGATGAGATCCGAGATCATGATGTCTTTCATGACCACCAGGTCTTCAATGTGAATGGTGAAGATCACCTCCCGGATGTCATTGGAGGAAAAGATGCCGGCAAACTCCCCTTTGGCATTCTTCACAGGAAAATAATGCTGCTTGGTGGTCTGAAAAATGGATTTGAATGCGGAAAACGGCATGTTTTCATTCACACTTTGTACTTTTTTGATCAAATGCCCCAGATCTTCCACCTTCATGGTCTGGAGGATATCCATCATGAATTCCCCTGCATGGGCCGGGGAATCCACCCGGGATTTCACCTGGTTCTCAAAAATGGTGAACCGCCGGGACAACAGATAACACAAAGAACACACCAGCAGACTGGGCAGCAGCAGGTGATAAGAATTGGTCATTTCACTGACAAAAATGATGGTGGAAATGGGGGTGTTGGAAACAGAGGTGAAAAAACCGGCCATGCCCACAATAACAAATGCGCCCGGATGGGTGACCACTGTGGGGATGAACATGTGAAATATTTTGCCCACTGCCCCGCCCAGGGCACCTCCGATAACCACCGATGGTCCGAACACCCCGCCGCTGCCGCCGGAGCCGATGGAAAAGGATGTGGTGAAAATCTTGCCGATGGCCAGGGCGATGAGGGTGGAGATGGCCACCTGGTTGAAAATGGCATTCTGGGCCATGCCATAGCCGAATGCCAGGGTATAGGGCAGAAAAAATCCGATAATACCGGTGCACAGACCGCCGATGGCAGGTTTTATATGGTTGGGGATCTTAAGTTTTTTAAAAAACCCCACAAGGCCGTAAAACACTTTGACATATATATAGCCGAAGACCACCAGAACCCCTGCCAGTATAATATAAGGTCCAAGTTCCAGCGGATTTTGAAATTTGAATCCGGGAGAATCAAACAATGATCCCCAGCCGAATACCAGACAGAAAACACAGTATGCCACCACCGAAGAAATACCTGCCGGAATGATGACTTCTGACTCAAAATCCGGATCACGGTACAACACCTCGGCAGCAAACAGTGCCCCGGCCAGAGGGGCACGGAATATACTGCCCACCCCGGCACCGATACCGGCGGCCATCATGATGCGGCGCTCTCTTTCCGACAGCTTGAACCGGGTGGCCAGAAATGAACCGAATCCGGAACCGATCTGGGCAATGGGTCCTTCCCTGCCCCCGGATCCGCCGGTGGTCAGGGTGATGGTGGAAGCAATGGTCTTGATGATGGGAATCCTGCCCCGTATCATGCCGCCCTTGTTGTGGTAAGCGTCAATGGCGGCATCTGTTCCATGGCCTTCTGCTTCAGGTGCAAAGGTGTACACCAGCCACCCGGACACGATGCCGCCCAAAGCCGGCAGAATCAGCAATATCCAGCGGTTGAACGGCGTATTGGTGGCGGGCAGCAGGGCATGTTCACCGGCCGGTGCATCCGGCCGGTATCCTGCCATCATATCCAGAAAATAGTGCATGCCAAGGCCGCACAGGTAATGAAAAAGAACAGCACCAAGGCCTGCGATCAGGCCGATGAGCACAAAATAAAACGACCATCTGAAGGCCACTTTAAAATCAAGTGTTCCCATGTTCCCAGGTCCTTTCAGTGGTTCAGGTGGTACGAAGATCCTTGATGCCGCTGACAATAATATCAAACAAGGGTTTCACATCTTTTTCTTCCAGACAGGAAAACGCTATCCGGATATTTTTCTCCCCGATGGCAATCAGGCCCACCCCGTAAGCATCCAGCAGGTGAAGGCGCAATTGTTCCGCATCCACATCCTTGAGGCGGATACACATGAAATATCCTGAATTAAAGGGATACACATCAAAACAGGATGCATATTCCGGGTCCTTCACAGTTTCTTTTATCAGGGCGGCCCGCTGTTTGAGCAGGGTGAATTTTTCCTGTTTCTGGGCATGATACTCAGGATCGGCCATGGCCTTGAGCAGAATGGTCTGGCCCAGGTGGGAGGCATTGGAAATATTGCCCCGGATGCATCCGGCGGTTTTTTGTTCCAGGGCCTGGTAAATATCTTCAGTTCCCTGGTCCGCTGCCAGGCCATAGGTGATAAACCCAAGCCGAAATCCCCATACATAATCTTCTTTTGTGGCGCCGTCCAGCTTGACAGCCAGAAGCCGCTCGTGCCTGCCCGCAAGTTTTGCAAACAATGATTCCTTGCTGGTCTGTTCTTCAAAAAACAGCCCGAAATACGCATCATCACAGACAGCCACCACATTCGTGCCTTTTTGTGCCGTGTCCAGAAGAATGGCAGTCACCTGGTCAGCCTCTTTTTTGCTCAGAGAATATCCGCTGGGATTGTGGGGAAAATTGAGCATTACCACCACTTTGTCATTCTGTGCTGCCCGGGTCTGGAGTACAGATGCAAAATCATCCACATTGAACTTTGTCAATGCATCATCATAGGCTTTGAAATGAACGATTTTTGCATGGTTGCGCACAGTAAAGGTCATGTTGTAGTTTCCCCACATCATGTCCGGCATTACAATGACATCCTCTTTGTTCACCCACATGTCGGAAAATATACTGACACCATGGGTGATGCCCGAGGTCACCACCGGCAGACTGACAGCTCTGCCTGCCAGGGAGGGGTTTTTCTGAAACAGATTTTTTTTCCATTGTTCCCGCAGACCGGGGATGCCGAAAGACGGGGCATAGGGCAGATAAGCATCCGGTGCAATACCGGTGATATACCGGGTGACGCAGGGCAGACTCAGCACGCTGCCGCCTTGTTTTGCAATGCCGATGGTGGCATTGATTCTATGGGCTTTGGTTCTGGCCTCTGCACTCTGGCTTAAAATCCCTTTGGGAAAAAACAAGGCCCTTCCCATATCGGAAAGCATGTCATAAATATGGGGATTGGCGTGTGTGATGGTGGTGTTCAACTGCTGTGCGATCACATTCATGGGTATATTTCCTAAGCAAAAGATAGGGTCAAAAGGTGGCGGCCGCAGCCGTGTCAGCACCCTGAAATGAAAAACTCTGCAGCTTTACAGGAGAAAAAAACCACAGAGTTCACAATAGCGGTCAAAAAAACTATTTTCTCTTGGATGCCTTGATGGGGTTGAGTTTTTGTTTTTTGCCGGCGGCAACGGTCTTGATATGGGTGGCAATGTTGCAGTTGCCGTTTTTCCATTTTAAAGACGGGTCCGGTGCTGCTGTGCAGTACATGCC
>JAABRW010000451.1 GCA_011390695.1 Desulfotignum sp. | reverse complement strand
TTTCATATTCTTCGGCAGTAACAGGTCCCATGGCCCGGTAGGGAATGGTATCGTGTTCTCTGGTACCATATCCCATCTTCAGGTTAAAGACCCGCTGGAAATTGTACACTGCCTCGCTCATGGAGATCAGGTCATCAGCATTTGTTTTCTTGCCGGTGATGGCGGAAAAGAAATCCGCATACCACTGGACATGTTTGATCACCTTGGCAGGTTCTTCGGTTTCTTTGTTGTCTTCAGGAACAATATCGTTCCAGGGCAGTTTACACAGACCGCACAGGCCGAACCAGGTCCTGAACATGGGAAACCAGTGCAGGGCTTCGGCTTTGTTTTCAAAAGTGGGCATGAAATTGTGGACCATGTCCAGAAAGATCAGCCAGGCTTCATCATGCTGGGGACCTTTGAGGGCCAGGCCGTATCCCCCCTGCTGGGCAAGGCTTTCCTTGGTGATGTATTCAGAAAATTCCAGGCCCTTGGATTCCATGCCGATATCCTGCATAAAAGCGGGATCAGCGTTGAATTTGTCGGCAAATATCTGTTTCATCTGGCGGATGCCTTTTCCTACTATGGCACCAAATCCTTCCCCTCTGGCCATCTGGTGGATCAGTTCCAGGGTATTCAACCGGTTGCCGAAACCCAGGTCCATCCCGCCGGTATGATCAGTGGTGAGAAGATTGTTTTCAAAGCATTCCATGACAAATCCGATGGAGGTTCCCACGGAAATGGTATCCATACCATAGGCATCGCAGTAGAAATTGATTTCCAGAATGGTATGGGCATCAAAAATGCCCAGGTTGGAGCCGCATCCGGCAACGGTTTCATATTCCGGACCGTCTACAAAGACTTTGGCACCTTTATACGGGCCGGTGAAGGGGGAGAAATCCTTGACGCCGTGGGAACAGGCCACTGCACATCCGCGCCAGCACCCGTCAAAACCCTTGTCAAAGATATGCTCGTACACATCTTCGCCGATCACAGCGGCTTCCGGGTGTGAACCGAATTTGAAATTGTGGGTGGGCAGGCAGTCATGGTCGTTCATGATGGGAACCAGATGGGTGGTACCCACAAGGGCCATGCGGTTCTGTTTGGGATCCAGTTCATGGATCTCCTTGGCATGGGTCTTGGTGACGGTTTTAAGGGCCTCAAGGTCGGCCGGGTTGTTGGTTTTCATGGAAATGGCACCATGCCGGGCAACCACCGCCTTGATTTTCTTGTCCGCAAACACGGTGCCTATGCCCCCGCGGCCGGCCTGTTTGTACCGGACCCTTTTGCGGCCCGCATCATACCAGGAAAAATTCAGACACCCGAAATTGGTGTTTTCAGCCCCTGGTCCTGCAGTTACAACCGAGACATTCACAGGCTTTTCTTCGTCAAAATACCGGGTCAGGGCATCAGACATCTCATAGGAATTATCAGGCAGGTCAGATGCGGAAAATATCTTGATTTTGCTTTCAATCCCGTCAATGAGAATTACCGTGTCCTGGTCAGCCTTGCCTGTAAGTGCAATGGCATCAAACCCGGAGAATTTTTTATACGGGCCGAAATAGCCGCCTACATTGGAGTCGATGGGGGCACCGGTAAGCGGGGAAATGGCCGTTACAATACTTTTGCCGCCGCCCGGATACCCCGGGGTGCCGCCCAAAGGACCTGCGGAAATGCAGATGGTATTTTCAGGATCATCCCATTTGGTAGTGCCTTTGACAGCGTTCCACATATACCACAAATCATAGCCTTTACCGCCGATAAACTTTTCTTTAATGGCGGTTTCAATGGGGGAAATGGAAATGTCTGCTTTATCCAGATTGATATGCAGAGACTGATCCGTATATCCCTTTGTAACTTCGGCCCGCTCATACGGCGTGGCTTTTATCTCTTGTAATTGCAGGTGACCCATTTTGCACTCCTTTAAGATATTTGGTGTTGTAAATATTATTTTACGGATAAAAGCAGCTGTTCACAGATTCTGAAACAGTCTCTGCAATCAGCTTGTGTGTGTTTTCTGTGTATTGCGTTGTTTTGTGTATCTTCACGTGTTATCATACTATGTATTGGTGTTCAAGTATATATGGTCTCTTGCCAGGGGAGATGAAGGACCATTTAATGGTCTAACCATTCTTAACGCATTGAAACCTGCTTGTCAATCAGTTTTCAGGAAGATTGATTTGTCTTACCATAGAGAATGCTCTGTTCCGCAACCGGCAAAAAAACTTGATTTTTATCTCTTTGCCTGATAAAAATCACGACAAAAGAAATTATCCAGAGAAAGGGTATGTGAATGCTAATAGTGGCAAATTTTTTACAGGCAGTTGCAGTGGTGCTTGATTACGGATTAACCTTTTATATGTGGATTGTCATTGCCGGTGCTGTCTTGTCCTGGGTGAGCCCGGATCCCTATAATCCCATTGTACGGTTCATAAACACGGCAACAGAACCTGTGTTTTATCAGATAAGAAAGAGGCTTCCGGTCAATTTCGGCGGCATTGACATCTCTCCCATTGTTGTGATTTTGGCGATTGTATTTCTGCAAACCTTTGTTGTAAACAGCCTTCACGGTCTGGCGAGATCAATTTTATTGTAATAAATGTAAGGATTTGCCATGGGTGTAACATCGCTGGTGGTCAGGCAGAAAGAATTTAAAACACGGTTCAGAGGGTTTGATGTCCAGGAAGTGGATGCTTTTCTGGAAGATGTGGCAGCACAACTGGAATCCCTTGACCGGACGGTGCAGGGACTGGCAGAAGAAAAAAGGCGGCTGGATCTGGAAAATCAGGGATACCGGAAACGGGAAAACGCCATGAAAAATGCCATGATCCAATCCCAGAAGGTACTGGATCAAATGAAAGAAAATGCCAAAAAATCTTCCCAGAATATTATTGCCAATGCAGAGGTGGAAGCTGAGAAGATTTTGAGCCGTGCCCATAAGCGGCTCTCCCAGCTTCACAGCGACATCATTGAATTGAAACGGCAGCGTATCCAGCTGGAAATGCAGATCAGCGCAGTTTTAGAGTCCCATTCCAAGCTGCTGGAAATGACCAAAGAAGAAAATAAGGCTGCCGATGAAACCGATGCAACCTTAAAATTCATCAACAGAGCCTGACCATTGTGTCACAACCTGAATAGATACAGTGTGATCATGCGTTTATATGAAAGCCGTCAGCCATCAGTACTCAGCTAACAGCTAAAAGCTAACAGCTAAAAGCTTTGTTATGGCTGCCAGGGCATGGGGGGGGGTATTGACAACCTATACGGGGTATACAAATGGCTGAGATTGATGCATTTTTCAAACTCATGCATGAACAGGGGGCATCCGACCTTCATCTTTCTGCAGGTCAGCAGCCGGCATTGCGTCTCAATGGAGATATCGAGCGGATCAAATATGACCGGCTGACATCAGACAAGCTGCGGGGTATGCTCTACGAAATTACCTCCCAGGAAAAAATAAAGGTGTTTGAAGAGACCGGCGATGTGGATTTCGGGTATGAAATTCCCGGTCTGGCCCGGTACAGGGCCAATTATTTCATGCAGAAAAACGGCATATCCGCTGTGTTTCGGGAAATTCCGTCCGATATCCTTACCGCGGAAAAACTGGGGCTGCCCCCGGTGATTTCCAAACTGGCGGAACTGCCCAGGGGACTGGTGCTGGTTACCGGGCCCACAGGATCGGGAAAATCCACCACCCTGGCCGCGATCATCGACCAGGCCAATAAGATCCGGAAAGACCATATTATCACAGTGGAAGACCCGATCGAATTTGTTCACAAAAGCCAGAACTGCATTGTGAACCACCGGGAAGTCGGGCTCCATACCCAGACCTTCTCCGCAGCCCTGCGCGGGGCATTGCGGGAAGATCCGGATATTATCCTGGTGGGGGAGCTGCGGGATCTGGAAACCATATCTCTGGCCATTGAAGCTGCATCCACAGGCCACCTGGTTTTCGGCACCCTGCATACCTCCAGTGCCGCCAAAACCGTTGACCGTATCATCGAGGTGTTTCCTTCCACAGAACAGGCCCAGATCCGCTCCACCCTGTCCGACGGCCTCCGGGCCGTGGTGGCCCAGGTGCTGTTCAAACGTATTGATAAAAAAGGCCGGTGTCCGGCCCTGGAAATTCTGGTGGCAACCCCGGCGGTACGGAACCTGATCAGAGAGGCAAAGACCCACCAGATACCTTCCATGATACAGACCGGGAAACAATACGGGATGCAGCTTTTGGATGATGCCATCATGGGGCTGTACAAAAAAGGCTGGATCAGTGCGGATGAAGCATACAGCAAAGCGAATAACAAGGGTATTTTCAGGCCCTTCCTCAAAAAAACACCATCGGATTTTACCGAAGCCTGATCCATATTTTATAAAAGGGGAGGCATGAAAAAACAGCAGATCGACTATCTTTTGTCCAGGATGCTCACATCCCATACCAATGTATCTGATTTAAACCTCACACCGGGCAAACCCCTTCAGGTGGAAAGTGACGGCCAGCTGGTACCGGTAAAAATAGCGCCTGATTTTCAGACTTTGACCCCGTTCCAGACCGAAGCCATTGCCCTGAACCTGATCAACAAAGACAGAAAACTTACCGAAACCCTTTTGCGGGAGGGATCCTGTGATCTGTCTTACCAGTTGGACACCCTGGCAAGGTTCCGGGTGAATATTTTTTCCCGTTCCGGCAAATATGCCGTTGTCCTGCGGAAACTGGAAACAAAAATTCCCACCATTAAAGAGCTGAAGCTGCCTGAGCCGTTTTTCAGAATGGCAGAAGAAAAAAACGGCATTATTTTTGTCACCGGTGCCACAGGTTCGGGCAAGACCACCTCCCTGGCAGCCCTGCTGGATCAGATCAATGAGACCAAATCCGTGCACGTGATCACCCTGGAAGATCCCATTGAATACCAGCATACCCAGAAATTATCCACTTTTAATCAGCGGGAGCTGGGGATGGATTTTGATTCCTTTGCTTCGGGCCTTCGGGCTGCCCTGCGCCAGGCACCCAAGGTTATTCTGGTAGGGGAGATGCGGGACCGGGAAACAGTGGAAATCGGCTTGTCTGCTGCAGAAACAGGCCATCTGGTTTTGTCCACCCTCCACACAGTGGATGCCGGCCAGACCATCAACCGGGTTCTGGGGATGTTTTCCACCCAGGAAGAAAAACAGATCCGCATCCGGCTGGCAGACACGATCCGGTGGATCGTGGCCCAGCGTCTTTTGCCCAAAGCCGGGGGCGGGCGGGTGGCAGCCTTTGAAATTATGGCCACCAATCTGCGGGTGAGAGACTCTATTCTCAACGGGGAATCCGAGGGCAAAACCTTTAATGACATTATCATGGCAGGCAAAGCCCAGGGAATGGTTTCCTTTGATGAATTCATCCTTTCCCTTTACAAACAGGGAAAAATTGATGAAACAGTTGCCATGGCCTATGCTTCCAGAAAAGATCTGGTGGGCCGGGGTCTGGACAGTATCAAAAGCGCCAGGGGAGAAGCTACCTCCAAAATTGATTCCCTTGAAATTGACCGGGGTTATAAAGGGGAAAAATAAATATGAATATCCGTTGCAGACATTGTAAATCCCAGTTCAATATTCCGGATCATAAATTGCCAAAGGATAAAGGAGCGGTGTTTCCGTGTCCAAAATGCAAGGAAAAAATTCAGATCTCTCCGGCAAAAACTCCAGGTAAAGAAAGGGTTGCTGATGCAGCTATGCATGCATCCGGAACAACGATTTCCTTTCAAAGCCGGGAACATGCCCTGGTTCTGGTTGCAGAAGACCCTTTTCAAAAGGCGGCCCATGATGCTGTCAGGCAATTGGGATATGAGGTGGATACTGCTTTTGACCAGGTTGAAGCCGCAAAAAAGATAGCCTACCATGTCTATCCTCTGATACTGCTGGGGCAGGGGTTTGACCGCGGTTCCAAAAGCATCCTTCAGCACATGAACACCCTGGACATGTCCATACGGCGGATGAACTGTCTGGTGGTGATGGGCCCCCGGTTTAAAACAGGCGATCCCATGGCGGCCCTGCATGCCAGTGCCAATTATGTTGTGGGTCCTGACAATCTTGAACAGCTCCCCTCTTTTCTGGCGGCCGCATTAAAGGATCACAAAGATTTTTACCGGGTGTACATGGATTCCATGAAAATTGTCGGCAAGGCCTGATACAGCATGATCTTGGGCTGGTATGAACCTTTTACATTCCAGGAATGGATAAAACGCACCGCTTCATTTTTGAATCTGGGCATTCTGATTTTTTCAGCGGTTGTTTTTTTTTCAGAATTCAGATACGACTGGTGCGAGAAGCTCCTGGGAAACTTTCTGGCATCCACCAATGAAACCAGGCCTGAAAAAGGAGCGATCTGGGAACTTGGAAAGGATACCATCAGTGCCCACCAGTCTTTGAATAAAATCATCAACCGCAAAAGCGATACCCGGCAGCTTGCCCATAAAGCAGCATCTTTTGCCGGTATTTCCGCCCGTCTGATTCCCGGAGAATGGGTTATTCTGGAAAAAGATCAATTCAAGCGCCTTTACCTGTCACTGCCCCTGACCCATGCCCGGCAGATTATGGAGCCCGCCCGACTGATATGGCTGCTCAACGGAGAGGTGACGGACCGGATCTTCTGTGAAGGGCTGAAAAACGGGATGAAGATATATTTTATCAATGCTGAAAACAGGGTGGTTCAGCACATTGATCTGAAAGAAAATACCCTTGCCGCCATTGCAGAAAAACAATATCTGGAGCCGGGCAGACTGGAGGAATTTGACGGGTTCACCGGCCGGATTTATCCGGTGGAACAGTTTTTTAACGCGGTATTTAAGCTGCCGCAGGAAATGATCCCTGATCTTTTGCCGGATACAGACCTGGTTTTGGATCAGGACGGCACCATTTTGCGTATCGGTATCTCCAATGAAGCCAAAGATGGGTTTATCCGGCTTGGCATTGAATTCCAGCACCGGAATCAGCCCAGGGTGCTCTTTGTCCGGGCCAGAGAATGGGCGGTATGGCAGTTGGGGCTGGTTCTCAAAGGAGAGCATCCATGAAGCAGCTGCCGGGTATTTTGTCTGTATGCCGGTTTGTTTTTTTTTCCGGGATGTTGATTATCTGTGCGGCTGTTATCGGTGCCATGTTTCTGGTTTTTTATACGGTGCCGGATTTGCCCAAACTGCCCCGGGATGTAAGCCGCATCATCGAAACCCCCCAGAGTATTGTTTATGCTTCATCCGGCCAGGTGCTCATGCGGTTGGGAGAGCGGGAAAGTGTTCCCCTTGCCCGGGTGTCTGCCGACTTTATCAATGCCATTCTGGCCACCGAGGATCATCTGTTTTTTCAGCACCATGGGATCAACAAGCTTCGAACTTTAAAAGCATTGTATGTTACCTTGTTCCGGCCGGGCCGGATTGAAGGGGCATCCACCATTACCCAGCAGCTGGCCAAAAATCTGTTTTTTTCCTTTGAACAGTCCTATACCAGAAAATTCAAGGAACTGCTGGTGGCATTACAGATCGAGGCCACTTCTTCCAAAGAAGATATCCTGGAAGCCTATATCAATCAGATTTATTTTGGTGCAGGTGCCCAGGGAATTGAAAAGGCGGCCGATACATTTTTTGGAAAATCCGCCCGGGAATTGACCCTGCCGGAAGCAGCACTGCTGGCAGGACTGCCGAAATCTCCCACTGCCTACAACCCTTTTGTGCATTATGACCGGGCCATGAAACGCCGGGATCTGGTATTGCAGCGGATGGCGGATACCGGCTTTATTACAAAGGATCAGGCTGCAGAAGCAGCTGCAATAAAGCCTTTGCTGCACAAAGAGAAACAAGATGCCAGAAGCGGCAGTTATTTTCTGGATGCCCTTGTCGGAGAACTGGTCCAGGTTTATGGAGAAAATGTGGTATACCATGGTGGTATCCAGGTCTATGCCACTGTTGATTCCCGCCTCCAGAAACTGGCAAAAAAGGCATTGGCACAAGGGCTTGACAACCTGGATACCATGATGGCCATTTCTGCTGAAAAAACCCCCCGGCCCGAGGGAGCCCTGGTAGCAATTGAAACAGCAACGGGTGCAGTACGTGCCATGGTGGGGGGACGTAATTATTACGACAGTGAGTTCAACCGCGCCACCAGGGCCCGGCGCCAGGCCGGAAGCGGATTTAAACCATTTGTTTACTATTCAGCTTTTGCATCGGCCGGGTTTCATCCCGGAACCATAATGACCGACCAGCCGGTGACCATTCCTGTTGCCGGCGCCCCTGACTGGCGGCCGCAAAACTTCGGGCACAGATTCAGAGGGGATATGATATTAAAAACAGCCCTGACCCATTCAGTCAATACCATTGCAGCCCGGCTTGTGCACATTACAGGTCCCGGGGCAGTGATGGAAACAGCCCGAAAATGCGGTATCAAAAGTCCTTTGGATGATGTTTTTTCCATTGCACTGGGTACTGCCGGGGTAACCCCCCTGGAAATGGCCCAGGCATTTTCTGTGTTTGCCAACCTGGGCAGGCACCATGACCCTTTTTTGTTCTGGCGGGTGGAGGATGCCTTTGGCCGGATCCTGTTTGAACGCATAGTCCAGGACCGGCAGGTGCTGGATCCGGCCATTTCTTATCAGGTTGTTGATATGATGAAGGCGGTTGTGGAAACAGGGTCCGTGAGAACCATAAAAGAACAGGGGTTTAAACGTCCCTGCGCCGGAAAAACCGGCACCACGGATAATTATAATGATGCCTGGTTTACCGGATTTACCCCTACTCTGTGCACTTCGGTGTGGACGGGATTTGACAGAAGACAGCCCATGAAAGATGCCAATGGCATCGGAATTACCGGCGCCAGAGGGGCTGCCCCCATATGGGCAGACTTCATGCTTCAGGCTCTGGCCGGAGAACCTGAAAGAACTTTTCCTATTCCTGAAAATATCCGGTTTGAACAGGTAGATCCTGATACCGGATGCCGGGCCGGCCCAAATGACACCCATGAAAGTACTGTGATTGCCTTGAAACCCGGTCAAACTGTTTGCGGTCAGGAGGCGCCGTGATCCGGGGGTTGCGAAATATCTTTGTCCGCCTCTGGGTGACCACCCTGGTGACGGTGCCTTTGTGTTTTTATATCATGCCCTGGGTCAGGCAGGTTTTTTCCGGTCCGGGACCTGTTTTTTTTGCGCTGGGCATGGTGATCACAGGGTATGTTCTTATTGGTTTTCTTATGAATTTTCTGGGGGAGAAACTGATTGAAAGACTGATCCGGGAAGCGCAAATGTGGGAACGGGCCGCAATATTTAACAGGGCCGGAACAAAATACCTCCAGGCCGTACGGATGTATGACTCGTTTTTGTTGTCTCCTTTGTCAGTTGGAAAAATGACAACAAGGTTAACCGGTGCTTTGGCCAGATTTTCTCTGACATTTGACAGGGAAAATGAGATTTTCAGGCAAGCTGTCCTTGTTTATCTTGCCTCCAATCCCCGGGATGAAACCCTGGCAGGTCTCTGGCTCAGACGGCTATGCAAAAACAGGGCAGTTGATGATAAGGAGGAGGATCTGCTGACCCGCCTGGCCAATATCCATCATACCAGCCCCAAATTGATGCCTTTTCTCACCAGGCTTTTTCTGGACCTGGGGCGGGTGGATTTCACCGCCAAGCAGCTTTATGCCCGTGTACTTGAAATACCGTCATTAAAACAACGATATGGAAAAGATATCCATACCCTTTTGGAAGAACCGGCACAGCAGCTGGAGCAGGAGGTTATGTATCCGGCTCGGGAAATGCCCCGGCAATCTCTGCCCTCGGCCAGCCAAAAAAAAATATCTGATATCATATCTGATATAGGGATGGATTTTTTCACCGGCCTCCGGCACGTGATACAGTCTGTCCGGACAGGGGTGGTTTTTTGTTTTGGTTTTGCAGCCCGGTATGCAAGGCGCCTTATGACCCGCATACAGGTGAAAGACCGCTGGCGTTTCTATCTTAAAGCCGGGGTCCTGGGGTTTATTTTCCTGGGGCTGCTGGTGTTCATGTATAATACTGTCTCCCACCTTCTGAGGCCCGGAACTGTGGATGAAATTGAGGTCATAATTGAAAAAAAGATATCCAAACCCTTTACCATTCAAGTGGCAGCGTATTTGAAAGAATCCCATGCAGACAAATATCTTAAGATCCTCAGGCAAAACAGTATTGATGCCCGCATAAAAAAAACAGGCGGCGGCGGCAAAACCTGGTACCTTATCCAGGTATCTGAATTTGCTGACAAGGCTGATGCCACTGCCTATGGCAACCACTTGAAAAAAAAGAACATTATCGAAGATTTTTTTGTAAGCAACAAATAATAATATGGAGGCAGACTATGATTATCATTTCCAATGTTACCTATCCCCCTGAAAGTACAAGGGAAATTGCCAACCGGTATCTCAAGGCCCCGGCCCTGCCGGATTTTATTACCAAAAAAGGGCCGTATATTTCAGCCAGTAAACGCTCGGGCATGCATTCCATCACATACTATGAACTGGAAAACAGCCGTCTGGCAGAAGGGCTTCAGGCCATTGGTGAAAGCCTGGCCATTTATTTCGGGGTGCCGGGATACCAGTATGAAATAAAACCGTATTTTGAACTGGAAGAGGGGTTGACCATACTGGGTCTGTAGCCGTTTTTCGGGAAAAAAAAGCTCTGGTTCGGTTCTGGACAGCGGTTTTTGCCGGGAAGGCTATAAAAACAGGTTGCGGTTGGGGGTGGATAAGGTTTCAGGGCAGGCTGCAAACAGTTTATGTATGGTTTTTTTAATGTCATCCATGGTCCTGGCCTGGTTCAGCTGTTTTAGAAAAAAATGGGAGAATTTGAAATTGGCACAGAAATAAGGGGCATATTTTTTGAACAGCTTCAGGTTGAAAGGCATGTCATAGTGGTGCTCCAGCAATGATGCCATGCGCAGGGCAGTTGCCGGATAAATGCCGGAATCAAAACTTTTTTCCCTGGTCCATTGGGCAAAAATCCAGGGCCGGGCCACTGCCATACGGCCTAAGGCAAGGCCGTGGCAGCCGGTCTGTGCCGTCATCTGCATGCCGTCCTGGATGGCAAAAAGATTGCCGTTACCAAAGACCGGAATGGTGACCGCCTCTTTGACCCGTGTGATGGCTTCCCATTTGGGGGGACGGGTGCGCCGGTCAGGGGCCACCCGGGGATGGAAAACAAGGGCATCAGCACCGGCTGCTTCAAAGCGTTTTGCCATGTCCGCAGCAAATGCTGCATCATCAGACCATCCGGTGCGAAATTTTACAAATACCGGAAAAGAGACTGCGGTCCGGACCGCTGCCACAATCTCAGCAGCCTTGTCCGGGGTTTTCAACAGGGCTGCCCCGCATCCTTTTTTGCAGATGGCTGCAACAGAACACCCGAAATTCAGATCCACCCCGAAAAAGCCCTCCTGCTCAATGCGGCGGGCAGCTTTTGCCATGGTATCCGGGGCAGCACCAAAAATCTGGCAGACAGTATAGGGCAGCTCCTGTCTGCGCCAGCAGAAGACAGGTGATATTGCTGGGTTTTCATGGGGAACAGCTTTGGCCGAACACATGCCTGTGAACAAAAGCCCGAACCCACCGAATTCCCCCACCAGCTGCCGAAAGGCGATATGGCCCAGGCCGGCCATGGGCGCCAGTACCATCCGTCCGGAGATGATTTTTTTGCCAATGGACAGAGGGGTGTTCAGGTATCGGGCAAAGGCAGGGGCATCCATGGGTACATTCAATTCCTTTCCGGTTTGGAGGATTATTGTATATAAAGGCTTTGGGAATGTGTGTCAATATCGGACAGCGCTGGATATTTGCCATAAGCATGCCGGGTTTTCGATCGCTGTGTGCAGCACGCTGTGCCAGGGCCCGCCCCTGGTGGTGTCCTGTGCCCGGCCCGAGGTCTGCGGGGGCCGGTTTACATACGAACAATGAAGTGCGGCATCCCGTCCTCTGGTTGAAAACCATCCCGGCATCTTTTACCAGGCCCCCTCCGACGCTGACGGTCCGTTCACAGGACACCACCAGGGGCTCCCCGTAGAAGCGCATGCTGCTATAGCAAATATTCAGAGCGAATCCCGCCTTGACAGACAGGGTCAGCTATCATATCTTAGTATGTTATTTTTACAGGATAAATTACCATGATCAATACCCACGAGCAGGAAAAAAAACAGTTCATCCGGTTATTTCAGGAACAGGGGCTGGACCGGTTTGATGAGCGGTTTCAGGTGCTTGAAGCTTTTTTACAGCTGGATCACCATGTGACAAAGACAGATATACTGCGGCAGCTGGAAAAAGAGGGAAAATTTCTGGATGGTGATTTTGTGGTTTCGTCCATGGAACATCTGTGCCGGTTCGGATTCGCCACCAAAGTGGAATTCGATCAGGAAGAAACCCTGTATGAACACCGGCATATCGGTGTTCACCATGACCATATGATCTGTACAAAATGCGGCACCATTCTGGAATTCAAAGATGAAGTTCTGGAAAAACAGCAAAAAAAAATTGCCCGGGCCTATGGGTTTCATATGCTCCAGCACCGCATGGAAATATATGGCCTGTGTGCTGCCTGTATGGCCAAAAGACAAAAACTGGTCCCGTTGCACAAAGCCAGGCCGGGGGAGCGGCTCCAGGTGAAGCAGCTGGAAGCGGGCAAGAAAATGCAGCTGCGTATTTCTTCCATGGGCCTGAAAACCGGGGATGAAATTGAAGTGGTATCCAATGGATTCGGCGGACAGGTGGTGATTG
Source organism: Desulfotignum sp. (assembly GCA_011390695.1). The sequence continues at coordinate 5,411 of JAABRW010000451.1, read as the reverse complement.
CAGCAGGGGATACCCGCCTGGTCCTCGGCAGCGGTATGGCCCAAAAAATTTGGGTGCAGCCTGTTGACAATCCCCTGGATATGCAAAAAAACGGCAAAGTTGATGCCGGGGCAGACCCGGAAAATTCAAGGGTATTGTTGTGTGATATGAGAGCCGGTCAGGAAGGTACCATTGTGCGGGTTTCCGGTGAGAGCACCCTGCGCCGGCGCCTGCTGGAGATGGGAATAAACCGGGGAACCCGGGTGTATGTGGAAAAATATGCACCCCTGAAAGACCCCGTTGAGCTGGTGGTCAAGGGCTATCATATCTCTTTGCGGGTGGAGGAAGCCGCCCATATTCTGGTTGAAAATCTCACAACCCGGAACCGCTGAACATGAAACAGGAACTTACCATTGCCCTGGCGGGAAACCCCAATTGCGGCAAAACAACCATTTTCAACAACCTGACCGGTGCCCGCCAGAAGGTGGGTAACTGGCCCGGGGTTACCATTGAAAAAAAAGAAGGATTTCTCAAGCACGGGCAATATTCTCTGCGGGTGGTGGATCTTCCCGGCACCTACAGCCTCACACCGTTTTCCATTGAAGAAATAACCACCAGGGATTTTATCCTCCAGGGAAACCCGGATATTGTGGTCAGTATCATTGATGCATCCAATCTGGAACGAAGCCTGTTTCTGGCATTGCAGATCATGGAGCTCGGGTGCCCTGTGCTGTTTGTGCTGAACATGGCGGATATGGCCCGGGCCCGGGGTATCCGCATCAATGAAAAAAAATTATCCGGTCTGCTGGACGTCCCTGTGGTGTTCACGGTGGGAAATAAAAACAAGGGTACAGAGCAGCTGATTGAAGCGGCAATTGCAGAAAGCCTGGCCTTTGAAAAAGGGAAAAAATCCCGGGTTATCCGGTATGGCAATGAAACAGAAGCCTGTATAAACCAGGTGGAAACCCTTGTTTCTGAGGCCGGAGCAACGGAAACAGACACACTGGCCCGCTGGCATGCCATCAAACTGCTGGAAGATGATGCCATTGAAAAACAAAAGATCCTGGACCGCCTGCCCGAAGATGGGCAAAAGATTCTTGAGGCGGCAAAAAAATGCCGTGAACGGGTGTTTGATCTGTTCCAGGATGATTTTGAAATTGTGCTCACCGAAGACCGGTACGGGGTGATCGCCGGCATACTCAAAGAAACTGTCACCAATACAGCCAAAAAACGTATCGACATATCCCGGAACATTGATCTGGTTTTAACAGACCGGTTTCTGGGGATTCCGGTCTTTATCTTTTTTATCTGGGCCATGTTCCAGACCACATTTACCCTGGGGGCCTATCCCATGGCCTGGATTGAGTCGGGCGTGGGATTTTTAAGTACATGGCTGGACCGTCTGCTGCCGGCATCCCTGTTCAAATCAATGCTTTTGGACGGCATTGTAGCAGGCATTGGCTCGGTGATCGTATTTCTTCCCAATATCCTGATTCTGTTTTTCTGTATCGCCCTGTTTGAAGATACCGGCTACATGGCCAGGGCAGCCTTTCTCATGGACCGGGTCATGCATACTGCAGGGCTTCATGGCAAATCCTTTATTCCCATGCTCATGGGATTTGGGTGCAATGTACCTGCCATAATGGCTGCAAGAACCCTGGAGCACCAGAAGGATCGGATTCTTACTATTTTGATGACACCGTTCATGTCCTGTTCGGCCCGGCTGCCGGTGTATATTGTACTGGCCGGCAGTTTTTTCGCCCACAGGGCCGGGACTGTCATTTTTTGTCTCTATGCTGCAGGGATTATCATTGCCATTGTTTCCGGACGAATATTGCGGACCTTGTTTTTTAAAGGGGAAGATGCCCCGTTTGTCATGGAACTGCCCCCTTACCGCATGCCCATGCTCAAAAGCCTGCTTATCCATATGTGGGACAGAAGTAAAATGTTTCTGCGCAAAATGGGGGGGGTGATTCTGGTGGGGTCCATCGTGATATGGGCGTTATCCAGTTTTCCCAAAGATATTACATATTCACGGAATTACCAGGCACTGAAACAGGATGTGAAAACCCGTTTCAGCCACGTCATTGAAAATGCTGAACCGGATCAGAAAGCCATTTTGCAGCAAAAACTTGCGCTGGAATTACAAAAGATCCAGACCCAAAAAGAGCAGGAACGGGTATCAAAATCCTATATCGGCAGGATGGGCCATGCACTGGAACCGTTGTTCGCACCCATCGGCATTGGATGGCAGGCCAGCGTCGCCCTTGTTACCGGCTTTGTGGCCAAGGAAGTGGTGGTCAGCACCATGGGTGTACTCTACGGGGTCGGTGACAACGGTGGCCAGGCCCTGACCCGGGCATTGAAACAGTCAGGGATGACCCCGTTGTCTGCTTTGTCCATGATGGTGTTTGTTCTGCTGTACGTGCCATGCTTTGCTACAGTGGCTGTGATTTACCGGGAAGCCTCGTTTAAATGGGCCTGTTTTAACATTATTTATACGACAGCGGTTGCATGGACCCTGTCTTTTCTGGTATATCAGACAGGAATGATGTTACAAGGATGAGGTAAAACGGAGGTTGTGCATGAATGCAAAGCGGTACGTAAAGCAATCGGGTATAATAATAGTGCTTCTTGCACTTTGTTATCTGGTTGCCGGTGGTGCAGGTGCTGCCGAGCGGGTGGTAGTCAAGAGCAGTATTGCCAATATGCGGTCAGGGCCCGGCACCAATTATGAGGTTCTCTGGCAGGTGGAAAAATATCACCCGTTTCTTGTGAAGGAAAAAAAAGGCAAATGGGTAAAAATTCAGGATTTTGAAGATGATATGGCATGGATTCATTCCTCTCTTCTGACAGGCATGGAAGCTGTTATTACCATTAAATCCAAGTGCAATGTCCGGTCCCGGCCCACCACGGACAGCAAGGTGCTGTTTACTGTTGAAAGGGGGGTTCCCTTTAAGGTTATAAAGCGTGAAGGCAACTGGATACATATTGCGCATGCAGATGGTGAAAAAGGGTGGATCTACAAAACGCTTGTCTGGTAATGGGGTCATACAATTTTAAAAAAATTAAGGTGAATGAATGGCAAATCAAGGCATTTCCAATGAGCGCAGAAAAGAACTGGAACAACTGGACCCATTGCAGAAAAATATTTTTAAGGCCATGGCCTATGCCGGGATATACAAAAAACCATTGCTGCTGATACTGGGAGCGGTGGTGCTGGCAGCCGTGGTATTTATCGGTATCATGACTAGCTTCCAGCGGTCTGAAAACAAGGCTTCTCATCTGGTTGCCGAGGCCACCGGCCGCTATAACCAGTTGGCTGATGACCCCCAAAAAGCATACCAGAATGTTAGGGATAGTTTTGAGACTGTGTTGAACGAATATGCCAATACCGATGCAGGCAAAATGGCACAGATAACCTATGCAGGCATATGTATGGATGCAGGTGAATATGACAGGGCTGGTGTGCTTTATGAAGAGGCCTTGAAAAGTTTTGGAGAGGAGGCTGTTCTGCACAATTTTCTGCTTTCTTCCCTGGGACATGTATGGCTGGCAAAAAACGATCTGGATCGGGCAGAAACCTATTTTCAACAGGTTGAAACAGGTGAATCAGATCTGCTCAAGGATGAATCACGGTTTGTTCTGGCCCAGATTTATGCAGCCAACCAAAAATTGGATGCAAGTCAAAAGATGTATGAAAAGCTGGTCAAAGAAAACCAGAACTCCATGTACACAGGCCTAGCTCGGGCAATGGAGGCAAAAGAAAAATAGATTGGGGCCCTGCTGTGATAACCCACTAAAAAAGGCTGCCTTGAAGGCAGCCTTTTTTAGAAAAGGAAAAAAAGATGAAAAAATTAACCAGTGGTTAACTTCTGGGTCCGGATAATTCTTTGTCCAGATTGTATTTTTTTAATTTCTGATTCAGGCCGCTTTTGCCGATACCCAGGATCTGGGCGGCTTTTGTCTGCACATTTCCGGAGACATGCATGGCCCGCTGGATCATGCGTTTTTCAACAGCTGCAAGGGTTTCAGCCAGGCCCACCCCTTCGGGTATTCCCTCCAGATCAAGGGTGCTGCCCGGTGTCTTCCGGATCTGAGGGGGCAGGTCTGCAGGGCTTATGAACTCATTGGAGGCAAGAATTACACACCGCTCAATGACATTTTCCAGCTCCCTTACATTGCCGTGCCAGGGATGGTCACACAGGATCTGTGCAGCGTCCCTGCTGATGCCGTTGACCTGGCTGACAGATCCGGATTCCCGGGTAAATTTCTGGATAAAATGGTTCATCAGCAAAGGGATGTCTTCCTGACGTTCCCGCAAAGGAGGGATCACCGCCTTTACAACATTCAAACGGTAATACAGATCCTCTCTGAAATTTTTTTTTGCAATCTCATCTTCAAGGATTTTGTTGGTGGCTGCAATAAGACGAAAGTCAACAGGAATGGGCGCGGTGCCCCCCACCCGTTCAATGGTTTTTTCCTGCAGGACCCGCAGCAGTTTCACCTGCAGGGGCATGGGCAGTTCCCCGATTTCATCCAGAAACAATGTTCCTTTGTCCGCCAGTTCAAACCGGCCTTTTTTCATGGCAGCCGCACCGGTGAATGCCCCTTTTTCATGGCCGAACAATTCGCTTTCCAGCAGAGATTCTGCAAAGGCGGCACAATTGACTGCCACCAGGGAATTGTCTTTTCGGGGGCTGTTGTAATGAATCGATCTGGCCACCAGTTCCTTGCCGGTGCCGCTTTCTCCTTCTATAAGGACAGACGCATTGGTGGGGGCCACTTTCCGGATTATTTCATACAGTTTCTGCATGGGCTTGCTTTTGCCGATGATATTGCCGAAATGATACCGGGTCTGGAGGGCATCCCTGAGGCGGGCGTTTTCCTGGACAATCCGGTACATGGATATGGATTTGGCGATATGGGCAATCAGGGTTTCATTTTCAAAGGGTTTTAAAATAAAGGTATAGGCACCTTTGTGCATGGCCTCTACTGCTTTTTCCACACTGCCGAATGCCGTCATGATGATGACCGGCAGTTCAGGCGTGATTTCCTTGATTTTTTCCAAAAGATCAATGCCGGTCATTCCCGGCATTTTAACATCTGTCAGAACCAGGTCAATGACCTGGGATTTTAACAGATCCAGGGCTTCCATGCCGCTGGCTGCGGTGAAAGAGGCGTATCCTTCCTCCTGAAGGACTTCACTTAAAACAACCCGGTAGTGTTTTTCATCATCAACAATTAATATGGTTTCCATGGTGTTAATATCCTAAATCGGCAGGACAATGTCAACAACAGCACCAGATGGTTGTGCATTGGAAATGCTGATGCTGCCGCGATGGGCTTCTATGATATTTTTGACAATGCCCAGCCCAAGTCCGGTACCGGTGTCTTTGGTGGTAAAAAAAGGTGTCCATAATTTTTTTTGT